>CAZFYV010000351.1:0-3571 GCA_964523195.1 uncultured Pseudobdellovibrionaceae bacterium | reverse complement strand
GAAATCAAGGTTCTTTTTTCTAGGTTAACTATGAAAGCAAAAGAATTTAAAGCAAAGAAGTAGTCAGTTAATGATGAAGTCCGTTCTGATAATAATATCAATATTGTTTTTTCAATTGGTGTCCCACGGGGCGCCAATTGTTGATGTTGATAATCCTGAAAACCGCATTCAACGTAAAACTGTTCATGGTGTTGAGCTCATAGAAGTTTGCTTGGATGGCGACTGTGAAGTCTTTCCACACGAGGATGCTCCACTTATTGGGTTTAGAGGAACTGAACAAGAATGGACTGACATCTTTTATACATGCTCGACCTATGAAGACTTAAATCTGTTTACGACCCTTACGGAGCTTGTATCCGCATTTGTGGTGCCTGGAGCTTTAAAAGGATTTGGACTTGTCAAAGGAGCGAAAGCTCTTATAGGAGTTTCAATAACTCAAGGTATTGTTACTCAGGGGGTAAAAGGTTTTAGCACCGCCTATCCGAATATTTCAGAGCAGGAAGTCAAAATGCTTGAGACTTATCAGTTTGGTGTTCAAGAGGAATCTGAAAAGCCCTACCACGAAACCTATGAAGCCATCGAAAAAATCAGGGACATGTATGCTCTTTGCTCCCATGATTTTGTTGATTTGTACACGACGGCTTTCTATAGCCGCTACCGAGGGGTGACTCCATTTTCGCACCTCAATAGACCAAGTGCAGAGCACTTAAGCGTTCCTCGATTTTCCTTGGAGAGCCAGGCTGTTCCCTTTTCTTCTGAAGGTGACTTGAAGGAAGATCTTGAACTATATCTCGAAAGCATAAAATAGTACCCTTTCATTCAAATCATTGGACAATTTTATCTTGAAGTCTAAAATAGACTTTTGATAAGGAAATAGCTGATGTTTGGAATTTTCAAGAAACTGTTCGGAGGAGAATCAAATACTTCTCCAAATTATTCTAAAAAAGATGAGCAGATGTTTAGTCTACTTTCTCAAGATCCGCCTTCTTCTGTAGCTATCAAATATGTTGTTGAAAAAGATTTTCGCGACCAAAACCGAGAAGACAATCCTGAGCAGAAAATTGAATTGGATCAATTCTCTAAGAGAATTTATCTTGAAGACAAATCAGTCACATCCTACCCAGCAGTTGAATTGGGGGATTCTAATTCTGGAGCCATCCTAACCTATTATGCTATTGATGAAGAATATGATCTGTTAATTCCGGTAGACTTTGAAATTTTAGACTTACCAGTAGAAAAATCAAAATTGATATTAAATTCTCAGGAGACTGACGGCTGGAGTTACGAAAAGTCTGGCAGTCTTATTGTCGAAAAGAGTGAAGAAGGTTTGAGTCCAATAAAAGCCAAAGGTGTTGAGTGTTTTTTGGACGAGCTAGTGCTTTTTGAACGTATTAAAGGAGAGGACAGACAGCTGGCATATTATTGGGAATTTTCTGCTGAGACTTTAGAACCAACCTATTATGTTCTGGTTGACCACAAAGGCTCAATGAAAGCCTATGAGCATTATTATATTGATGTACTAGAGTGCAAATTTTAGGACTACATCGATAACAAAAAAAGCTCCTGAACATCAGGAGCTTTTTTAATTAATCTATTATTTTGGACTTATAAGTTATTTTCTAACCACTCTCTTGTCTTTTTAGACGAGTTAGAAATATTCGGTCCAAATGTAGCCACGAAAGTTTTACCTTCCATTTTGAACTGAATGTCTTTACCCGTTTTACCGTATACACATTTTACTGCAGTTACCGCTTTTAATACATCAGCCTTAATGTCGTCATCTTTACAAAGATTTCCGATGCCTTCGGCAAATGTTGTACACATAGTTAAGCTTCTGTTAGCTGCCATAAATGGCTTTACGAATTTTTTATCGAACATTACAGGAATCACTTTTCCACAGTTCTTATTTACTCTTTTAAGGTCTCGAGCCATATATTTTTCGTTTGCTTTAAGCTTTTTTCTCTCTTTAATAGAAAGCTTTTCGCCATCATTAATGTAAGTAATTTTTGGTTCAAGGTCTCCTGCATGAGCAAGTACACCAAGCATCATTCCAAGTAAAACTGTAAGAACAGCAATCATTTTCATAACAATTCCCCATATAAATTTGTTTAAGTAAGATTATTTTCTACTATTTTTATTGGAGATCAAGAGTGGAACTTCACTTGTATGCATGACTGAACATTGGTCTTAATGCCCTACGGCGCATTCTACTTTATCTGGATTTGGTCATTCATTTCAGTGAAGGCTAGTCTTATGGGAATACTCTAAAAGTAACTCCTCAGGGATAATCTTGATAGCTGATGCTTCACATGACTCCAAAATAACTTTCGGCGCTACTCCTGCTTTTTGAGCCTCTAGCCATCGACTTGCACATAAGCACCACTGATCACCGGCTTTTAAGCCGGGAAAATTAAATTCTGGTCTTGGAGTTTTAAGATCGTTCCCTTGATTAGCAGTATAATCTAAAAACTCGTCAGTTAGAACTGCACAAACTGTATGGCTTCCAAGATCTTGCTCTCCTGTTGAGCAGAACCCATCTCGGTAAAACCCTGTCATAGGCTCGCATGAGCACTCTTTAAGTTCAGTTCCGAGGATATTTTTAGAAAGTGATGACTTCATACTTTTCCTTTTGATTTTGGCTATCATAGGTAAGAGACTTAATGAAATCAACATAGATCGAAGGAGCGAAATGAAGAAGGTCACTGAAATACCAAATGGGCCATACAAATTGGAGGGTATGGATGAGTTGAACTCCGCCAATGGAAAGGTAGAAACCAAGGCACAAGTCTTTTTGTGTCGATGTGGGGAGTCTAGTAACAAACCTTTTTGTGATGGGACCCATAGTAAGGTTGGATTTACGAGTGATAAAGAAGCTGACCGAGTAGAAGATCGATTAGACGACTATCAAGGAAATGATATACAAGTTAGTGATAATCGTGGGCTATGTGCACATGCCGGTTATTGCACGAATCAGCGTCCCAAGACCTTTAGACATGCTGACGACGGGTCATTTGTTGACCCCAATGCGGATGCTGTTAATGACATTCAAGAAACGATAAATCAGTGTCCCTCTGGAGCATTGAACTACTCATCCGGTGATGCCTCCTCTAAAAAAGTGTCTGAGGGCCTAGGAACTTCAGTTTTTGTTGTTCCAAATGGTCCGTACTCTATGAAAAACGTGAGTCTGGAAGGTAATGAATGGCCTAAAGGTGCCGATCAAAACCGCTTTACCTTGTGCCGCTGTGGGAAATCGAAAAACAAGCCATTCTGTAATGGGGCCCATTGGTATCATCATTTTGATGAATCTACAGAGCCCACAGAGTGGACTAAAACTAAGTCTGGAACAATAAAGTGAGGGCAAATTTATTTCGCTGCTGTAAGTATCTGAAAATACTGATAATTTAGTATTTATTCGCTAAGTCCTGGCTAGTCGAAATATTTCAAATTAATTAGGCGAATCGGGAAAAGTGTAGTATCTAATTAGAAAGATTTTTTTACGGAGTATTATTTTAATGAAACAAGGCACAGTTAAGTTTTTTAATGGGACAAAAGGATTCGGCTTTATCACAGG
>CAZFYV010000350.1:0-3583 GCA_964523195.1 uncultured Pseudobdellovibrionaceae bacterium | reverse complement strand
AGCATAGTTACTTCTGGCAAATCCGTGGAGCAGAATTACAGTCTCTTTTCCGTCTTCTATTTTTGGTGTATGTGCACAGCTAATGGATAAAAAAGAAAATAATAAAACTACAGTAATTTTGATTGTCTTCATTTATGGATATCTCGCTTCAAAATTGATAATCTATTTTCGGAAGATTATATTTCTGTAACCGATAATAAAAGTAGAATTTTATGCAACTGTGTAACTGATGTAAAATATAAGCTCATAAGAAGGGTCTAGATTTACAAAAAGTGGTACAGATTAAAGCCACATGTTCTAGGATTTCTTGTTTTCGCACTAAGGAGTTGGTAGGTTTGATTTGAGATGATTACTATTGGTTCACATATTAGTACAGGCCCAAGAGATTTCTCTATTGAAGATTCGAAAGAGATATTAGCAGTTTGGCAAAGACTCACAAAAAAGGCTTCCGAGAAGTCTTTGGAAGTGGCTTCGTATTATGGGAAACTCGACCGAGACGATCCCGAATGGGAGTTTTTAGCACGGGAAGTAAATCAAATCATTCAAGACTGGGCCTCAAAAGTTCGACGACTTGGCGGAGAGCCCAGAGAGCTGTGGACAATTTGTTGGATCGAAAATGGTGTTGAAAGAGTATGGCAGTTAGAGCCAAAGAGTTTCGCTTCCCTCGAGCAATTTACTTAACGACTCTTACGCCTTTAGCAACAATTGAATATTCGAAGCTTGGCTTGGTAACGGCAGCAATTTCTTCTTTAGAGGCTCCAGCATCTTCAAGATAATGTTTTGTGTCTGCAACAGACACCTTTTTTCTTTTCATAAGGCCTTCAACCCAAACCTTTTTACCCATCAAAGACATTGGAACAAAGAAACTATAATCATGAAATTTAACTCTAAAAGTTTTTTCACTTCCTTGAAGAGTCATCCAGCAGCCTTTTTTCGAGCAAACTTTCTCAACAATGGCTTCCATCACTACATCTGAGTTTTCGTATTTTGCAAAGTCTTTAAGAACTTTATCTAAAGCCGTGGCATTTTGAGCTTTTATTTCAGCACCATAAAAAGACTTTTCTTTAACACCATTGTCAGCAAAAGCATGGAGGCTAAAAGTGAGTCCTAAAAGTAAAAGATATTTAATCATGGGATATTCCTTGTTTATTCTAGTTTTACATAGAGAGAGTCGGAACGAGATGCTTGATAGGACAATAGGGCAATTTTTATAGGAGGTAAAGGTTTGATAGAGGTAATTTTACGGGATTCTGGGTATCAAACTGACTCCAAATCCTCCCTGTTTTGCTAGAAAAATAAGCAAATTCTTGGCTTGGCTTATGCAATATACCTGAGTTAAGTAGGTGATTTAGAAGTCTACGGGAATTATTGGCACCAATGGGTTAATGGTGCGGGGGACAAATTATGAAATTCTTGGTGTGGGTGTTACTTTTCTCATTTTTATCTGTTGAAGCTCTGGCCACAAAAGGCGGGTTCGAAGAAGTCAAAAAAGACCGGGATGAAACGAAAATCACTTATGATGAGCAACGAGCCGGTATGATCAAAACCGTCAAGGCTATTGATAAAACTAAAAAACAAAAAGAAAAGTATAAGAACTGGTATAAGAAGCTTTCAAGAAGTCGTAAAGCGCTTCACGCTGGAGCTTATGCCGCACGTATGAGTTGGTACAATGGAAAAATTGGAACTCTAACAACTAAGCTTGGTGTTCAGGCAGCAGCACATAAGCCAGTGAAAGATAAATACAATAAACTTGTAGCCGAATGTAAAACCTTGGAATGCGATTCTAGGAAGTATGATGTGTATATCATCGCAGTGAGTGGCGGTGGTGGCGGTTACATTGAGGACTCTCTTAATTTACGAGATATGGTTGATTCTTCTCGAATTTTTTATCGAGAGGCTAATTGGAATAACCTCTACAACAGTGAGCCAGAGGTTGAAGCTTCGTCTCCTGTTGTTGAAGAAGTGGATCGATTCCAAAAACAGATTAAAACCGAGTTTAAAAAAATGCCTGCTAGATCGAAATTAATTCTTATCGGTCATAGTCTTGGTGGGGGTGCTGTTTTGAAGGCAAGTGACGTAGCGGGAAAGATAGATCGAAAAATCGATTTACTCATTGCTCTCGATCCTGTTGGTGAATTTGGATTACGAGTAAATGTAGTAAAACGTCGGCCGATCACTGGTCCTTGCGTTCCGCCTAGGTTTACAGACTCTGAGGGAAATACCCAGGGAAGTGATGCTGCCTATAAATCGTGTAAAGCTGCGGCTATGAAGTTTGTTGTGGGGAAAAATGTGAAATACTTTGTAAATCGATGG
Organism: uncultured Pseudobdellovibrionaceae bacterium; assembly: GCA_964523195.1. Lineage (GTDB taxonomy): Bacteria > Bdellovibrionota > Bdellovibrionia > Bdellovibrionales > JAGQZY01 > JAUHWN01. The sequence goes on along the minus strand of CAZFYV010000350.1, from coordinate 1,270 downwards.
CAGACACAAGAAATGTGGCCTATCGATTATTCTTTGGGTGGTTTTATCGATACCCATAAAGATGTAGGATACGATCAAGACAATGAGCGCCTTAGTCATGGCGAGGTTTTAGATCAAAATGTGGATATGGTCCGAGATATGGTCGGGGCTTACTAGTTTTGGTGACATGTCTTTTTTTTGAACTCTTGGTCTTGAAGAAATCATAAAATTCACGTTTTTTACCTATTCTTTGGTCACCAGATCGACTAGGGTAGCCTTCCTAAGGTATTTTTAAGGGGTTAATGGGCTATGGCAAATAGTAATTTTGTGACCAGAATTCTAAAAAAAGTCGAAAAAGCAGGGAATGCGCTACCTGATCCTGTGACGATATTTTTTCTTCTTACTGCTTCTGTGGTACTTCTTTCTTGGCTTTTTGATGGAGTCAGTGAGTCTGTAGTTCAGCGTTCAGGAGAGACTCAGCTTAAATCGGTGCAGAGTCTTTTGAGTCTCGAAGGTATTCGGTGGATGTTTGTGAGTGCTATCGATAACTTTATTAATTTTGCACCACTTGGACCAGTACTAACCGTGATGATTGGAATTGGAGTTGCCGAACGTACTGGATTTATTAGTGTCGGTCTTCGAGCTCTCGTGAGTTCTGTTCCGCCGTCTCTAATAACATGTACTTTAGTTTTTGCTGGAGTGATGAGTTCAATGGTAGCTGATGCAGGTTACATAGTTTTAACTCCTCTTGGAGCGATGCTTTTTGCTGGAATAGGTCGTCACCCGCTTGCGGGCTTGGCCGCTGCTTACGCTGGAGTCTCTGGTGGATATAGTGCCAATCTGTTTATTACCGGTCTTGATCCGCTCTTAGCAAGACTAACAGATCAAGCAGCAAAAACTATTGATGTGGCTTATAGTGTGAATGCTTTGAGTAATTATTACTTTATGATTGCTTCAGTCTTTTTGATTACTGCGGTAGGTACTTTGATCACAAGTAAGATAGTAGAACCTATGCTTGGGGAATGGGATTCAAGTCGAGCCCAAGGGGAACTACCTAGTGCCGAGAATATAACTGATAAAGAAAAGTCTGCTTTTAGAATTTCTATTTTAGTAGGACTTGGTGTCGGCGTGGTCATTGCACTACTTGCTATTATTCCTGGTTCACCACTTCGAGATACTGTGGCTGAAGGGGCTCCTGCTATTTCGGCACTTAATACATTTTTTAGTTCGATAGAGGTTTTAGTGGCTCTTTTATTTATTATCCCTGGCATTTGTTATGGGGTGATGCTTA
>CAZFYV010000349.1:0-3593 GCA_964523195.1 uncultured Pseudobdellovibrionaceae bacterium | reverse complement strand
CTTTGGTTTTGATTACTGCTATGACGAAACTCAAGAAGTGGCAAAGGCCTTTGGCGCAGTTTGCACCCCTGACTTTTTTGGATTCGACTCCAATCTCAACCTCCAATACCGTGGACGCCTAGATGACAATTGGAAAGAGCCCGAAAAAGTGACAAAGCAAGAACTTGTCACCGCCATGACTGACTTACTTGAAGGCCGAGAGATTTCTTTCGAGCAAACTCCGTCAATGGGTTGTTCTTTGAAATGGAAGGCATAAGTTAATTCATGTTTAAGTATGTTTTTATCCTTTTGGGACTCACAATCTTTGGACTCATTTTTGGCCTAATTAACTATCTTGGATTTTTTAAATCTGTTGATCTTGAAATCAAAACGGCTGGCCCAGTTCATTTTTTATTCCAACAAAAAATCGGGCCATACCATGAAATTTCTGAAAAAATGGATGACATAGCTAGAAAGATCAAACCTCTTGGATTGGACTGCAAAAGTAGCATCGGACGTTTTCTCGATGACCCGAATCAAGTTGAACAAGATCGCTTAAGAGCTGACATTGGTTGTGTAATTCCTGCAGATTACGAGGGAGATATCCCTCAAGACCTAACAAGAGATCTTTTGGATAAACGGGAATACGTCATCGCCAAATTCAATGGCTCGCCCTCTCTAGGGGCTGTTAAAGTCTACCCTAAAGCTCAGAAGCTTATGAATAGCCGCGGTTATCGGCAGGATGGATCAATAGTTGAAATTTACACATTAACTGGAGACGAAGGTGTCGATACGGAATACTTCTTTCCAATTACAAAGTAGTTTCTTTCAAACTATTTTTTCCTGTTTCCTAATAATATGCTTCACATCCATTTCTCAGGCTAAAAGTGTTGATTTTAAAGCACTCAATAGCCCTGAGTGGTTGCGCAAATTTAACAAACCAAAGTCAGACATTGTAATTCATTATTACTGGGCAACCTGGTGTGCTCCCTGTTATCACTCCACTGATCTTTTTAAAAGAATGGCTATCAAATACTCTAAAGACATAACTATCTTAGCCTACAGTGACGAAAATCGCTTTCTGATTGAGGATCACCTCAGAAAAACGAACTGGGAAGATCTCGATAACTTTCAGTACGCTGTCTATAAAAAAGACAAGGAACAAATCGAAATCCCTTTCCTTCCCTACGCCTTTGTATTTTTTGAGGACAAACTTATTTGGTCAGGAAATCCTGGCTATATGATTGGCGAACTCGAATCTCTTTTAGAGGGTGTGGCTAAGAGCCAGGTTAGTATTGAAGACCTTATACGCAAAAAAGACTTTTTAGACGCGGGATTGAAAGAAGTTCGTCACCACAGAAGAAAGCTTGAGATAAATACCGAAGCAAGAATTAAACTTTTAGAGGATTATTACAAAGTCGCTAAAGAGAATTTTATTGCCTACCCAAAAAGCTATGACCAAATTTCCGATTATATAGATGCTGTTCACGAGCTTCTTGTGAATCTTGAAAAAAATAAAACCGACAAAATTAAAGAACGAATTTTAGATCTACAAGTTGAAATTCAAGATCTTAGTAAACAAGCAGCTATTGCATTTAATGGTAAAAAAGATGAACTCACCTATATAGCCAGAGATTTAATCAAATTCACAAAAATTATGCCCTTAGACCTGAGGGACTTGATTAAACTCTCTGAAAAATCTATCGGAGCCCAAGGCCCAAGCCAATACCCTGACTATATTTACTATATATATTCAGACCTCCTTTTTCTTCAAGGTCGCATATCTGATTCCCGCAAAGCCTTAGATAAAGCGCTTCAGATTGTCGACAACAAAAAGTACAAAGAAGCTTTTTTATCTATGTACTTAGATCATGACAATCGCCTCAAGGCTTATGAAAAAGAAGTTTGTACAGGATTTATAAGCTGTATCAAGAAAGCCGTAGGATTTTAGATCCGCATTTAACAGTATTAGTTTTGCTGACTTCCTGTTTCCGTAGATGTGTCTCCGTCAGAGCTTATTGGCACTCTATTCGTCGGTGTCTGGCTAAAAATTCGATCCCGATGCTCTTTCATACTTGTGGCGAAAGCCTCGTACCCTGGCTCACCTTTAAATTCTCTAGCACAGTTAGCAACTGCACTTTGTAAAGCTGCAAATCGAACTGTATTCCAGGCTTCAAAGCCTCTGCTCCTGTGATCAGCATCTATCTCATTAAGCCTGTGAACGATTCGATCTGTTAAGCCTTTATAAAACTCCTCAGTGGCCTCAGCCATACCTTGATCGTTAGAAACTCGGTATAGAAGTTCATTAACACCATTTCTTGGAAAGTCGGGATCAACCTTCAAAACAGAATTTCTTCGATCTCCTACGCCATCAGTGCGAACGCCAACCGCCACATCTCTATCTCCAATTCTCCCGTTTACGAATAAGGGGTTATTCCCAAGAGCCTGATCAGTGTTGGCGTAGGCATTACATGCATGAAGAATCACTGCAGTATTAGGAGCTGTAAAAATCTCTGGTTGGGCCTCAAACATATTATCCAGTTCACCGGCCAAAACTTCCGGATTAGAATCTCCAAAGAGTTCGTCACACTGATTACTTAAATCATAGCTTGTTGCTAGAGTTGTATCGATAGGTTGGAATACTGCTTGGTTTTGTGTGTAAAACCAAACTCCCGTTTCACCAAACTGTTCGCCCAAAAAAGCGTGATACTGGCTATCACTTGGACGAGGAACAAGGTTCGTGTCCCTTCTAATCATATCTAAGGCCGTGGGATTTGCGGTATGTTCACCAGGACGCAACCTCGGCGTTTCAGTTTCTGGCGCTTCATAATCCTCGCCTTGAACCTCAGGTAAACCATCGGCCACCATAATCCGTTCCTGACATTGGACTAACTGTTTAATTAAAGGGTTATCTGCCATGCGAGGCTCGGCATGGGCATACATAGATACCAAAAGAAAAAATGTAGCTTGTACACTTGCTTTAGAAAACAATTTAAATGACCTCTCGCTTATTTAAAAAGGTAGCAAATTCAAAAAGGTAACGGGAAGTCTTTTACTCAAAACGGCTCTGTTGGAGCACTCATCTCTTTCATCTCAGTTTGATACAAAAAAGGCTGGTAAACCCTACCAGCCTTTTAAAGTCTTCTACTAAAAATGATTAATTACTTCATTAACTTATTAGCCTCTTCAAAAGCACGATCCATATCCGGCATTTGCGCCACATCTGGCGTGATTTGAAAATACCTAACTTTTCCTGCTTCATCTAGAACGATTACAGCTCTAGCAAGCAAACCACTGCCCTTCATTAGAAGGCCAGTCTGCTGACCAAAAGTCTTCTTTTTGAAATCGGAAAAATAAGTAATGTTCTCAAGCTTAGCTTCTTTAGCAAAGCGCTTTTGAGCCATTGGTAAATCCATACTTATTGTGACTCGCTCAATTCCTGGCTTTAATTTTTTAGTCTCGCCAAGCAGGTGAGTTTGCTGTTCACAAACAAGTGTATCGATCGACGGAACAACTGAAATAATTCGGACCTTACCTTTTGTTGGTAGAGACCCATCTTGCATATTTGCTGTTACAACTTCAGAGCTAGGAAACTTATCGCCAGTATCCCAGCC
>CAZFYV010000348.1:0-3623 GCA_964523195.1 uncultured Pseudobdellovibrionaceae bacterium | reverse complement strand
CCTTAAAAAAGTTGAGAACGCAGTATTTAAAAACGAACCGGTAACATTTATCCTCCCCGCATTTCCTGGAAAATCTCCAAATCCTGCTAAAGTCCTTGGCGATCTTCCGGATATGGCAGAAAAGCTGGCATTGAAATTTCTGAATGATCTCTGTGAAAACATTAGAAGCTTCTATAAGCCTGGTGCCAAGATTATTTTATGTTCTGATGGTCGGGTGTTTAGCGATGTTGTACAGATCACTGAAGAGAATATTACAGCCTACCAGAATGAGTTGGATTTAATCATCGAAGAGATGAATTTATCTAATCTGTCGACATTCAATTTAGATCAGTTGGGAGATATTTCTAACTTTGATGCCTTGAGAGAAGACCTAATGAATGAATACGGTCAGCCCTTAGAAGAGTTAAAAGCCAAGGTTAAAAAAGGTGGAAAGAAGTCTAAAGAAAGCGGATTGGCTGATGAAGAAAGTCTTGAGTTGAACAGGCTATATTGTGGAATGACACGGTTTTTGGTAGAAGATGCCTGTCTTCCCGGAGTTTCTCTAAGTAAAACGGCGATTCAAAAACAATGTCGAGCAAGAGCTTACGAAGTTATTCGTAGAAGTAATGCATGGAGTGGATTACTAGCGGTCTACTTTCCTAATGCGGTTAGACTTTCTATACATCCACAAGATTGTGGGTCTTCTAAATTTGGAATTCAGTTGTTGGGTACTGATAGTTGGATGACTCCTTGGCATGGTGTTGCTGTGGATACAGGCAAAGAGTTTACACTTATGAAAAGGTGGCAGGTCGAAAATCTTAATGCAGAGATCATTAAAGATTCAAAGGGAAATCCGAGTTACTACAAACTTAAGGTAAATTCGGAAGCAACAATAGAGCCTCTGAAAGAGATGGGGGTGTAATGTGAATTACCGATTGATTCAGGTAGAACCCTTTGGAGTTATTGTTGAGTCAACTGTGAAAAAGGCTTCGGCGAAAGATATAGATATTCCAAAATTACGTGAACTTTTAGATAGTAATCATTTAATAGTACTTCGAGGTTTTCAAAAATTTGACAGTGCCGATGAGTTTTCGACCTACTGTGAAATGTGGGGTGAAATTAGTCTTTGGCCTTTCGGAAAAGTTTTAGAGTTAGTGGAGCAAGAAAAGCCAGAGGATCATATTTTTGATCATAGCTACGTTCCCATGCATTGGGATGGAATGTATCGACCACAGGTGCCTGAATTGCAGATTTTTAGTTGTGTTAGCGCGCCTGAAAAAGATCAGGGTGGTCGGACGGTTTTCTCTAATACTAAAAAGATTCTAAAAGAAGCCAGTATCGATAAGTTAAATCTGTGGAAATCTGCGGTAGGTGTATATCAAAGAAAAATGGAGTACTACGATAGTAAGACTGTCGCACCCGTCGTTACAGAGCACCCGACAAAGGGGTATCCAGTGATCAGATACTGTGAAAAACCTGAAGCGGGTGATCAAAATTTTGTTAATCATCCGGAATACGAATTTACCGGGATAAACAAGGAAAAAGTCAATGAGCTACATAGTAGTTTAAAGACAGCGTTGTATTCCAAAGAAAACTTTTATGCCCATGCTTGGCAAACAGGAGATATTGTTATCTCCGACAACCATACTCTTTTACATGGTCGCGAAGCATTCTTAAGTGGAGCGCCTAGACATATTAGACGAGTTCATATTCTTGGCGAAACGAATTTAAAAAATCCTCACTTGGTGTATCACTCATGAAAACAATTAAAACTGATATTTTAGTTATTGGAGCAGGACCCGTTGGTCTTATGTGTTCATATCTTGGTCATCTTTCGGGCTTGAGTACAATTGCGGTAGATAAATCAAGTGGTCCACTCGAAGTAGGAAGAGCCGATGCACTGAATGCGAGAACTCTACAGCTTATGGAAACAGCGGGACTTTTTGATGAGTTATATCCTAAGGGTAAGCCTTGTAATACAAGTTCAGTTTTTAAGGATGGAAAATTTGTTTCTAGGCAATCACAGTGGTGGGACGACCTAAAAGGATGTATGCATAAACACTTTTTAATGCTTGGTCAAAGTTTCGTCGAGCAGCTCGTTGATAAAAAGTTGACTGAAGTCGGTAGGTCGGTCCTTCGCAATACAACCGTTGAAGATATTCAGGTCACTGAAAGTGGATGTTTTTCAAGGCTATCCAGTGGGGAGATTGTAGAGTCAAAGTATGTTATTGGGTCTGATGGGGCAAGATCGGCTGTTCGAAAGCAGTTTAAAATAGGATTTGAGGTTGTAAAACCAGAGATCACATGGGCTGTTTTAGATGGAGTCATTGAAAGTGACTTTCCAAAAGTTCCTGAAATTATTGTATTTCAAGCGGAAACCTCAGATGTGGCCTGGATTCCACGAGAAGGAGAAATTGATCGATTTTATGTTCAGATGGAATCTGAAGAGTTTACTATGGAGCAAGCAATTGCGAAAATTAACAGAGCTATGAGTCCATACACTCTGTCTTTTAAAGAAATGGTTTGGACATCAAAGTTCTCTGTAAAAGAGTCTGTTGCCGAACAATATATAGCCTATGACCGCGTATTTTTAGCGGGAGACTCATGTCATATTCATTCTGTGAACGGTGGGCAGGGATTGAACACTGGAATCGCAGATGCATTCAATCTGATGTGGAAAATGGCACGAGTAATAAATGACGGAGTTGATTCCAGTTTACTAAAAACCTATGAGTTGGAACGAAAACCAGTAGCTAAAAGTGTAGTAGACACTTCTGCTGAGCTTGTAAGATCGACAAAGTACTCAGAGACTGGTGACCATGCAAATGACTACATAAAAATTGTACGTAAACGTGCTGGTAATATTACAGGCATGGGTATTCGATATGGTGAATCTGGTTTAATTGGCGAACGTTTATACGATTTTGAAATCTACAATGAGCAACAAAAGAGTAGACTCTATAAATTACTTAACTACGACAAATTCACTCTCCTGATAGTCAATGACAGTGAGAGCGAAGTGACTGTAGACGTTCCTAAAAATGTAAACTTTATTCGAGTATCAACAAACAGAGATATTAAAGGATTGTGGACGGATAGTAGGGAGTATTCCAATCAAGCTCTTCTGATTCGTCCCGATGGCTATATTCAAGGGGTAACTTCTGTTGAAAATGCGCAGGATTTAGTTTTAAAAATGTAATGATTTTAGAGAGTTTATAATAGCCCAATAAACTTTAGGAGAAGGATCTCTATGACTACTTTGGATATAGCTAAAAGTTATTTTAGTGCTGTTAATGCTTATGATTCTAAAACCATAGAGGGGATGGTTCGTGAGGACTACATTCAGCATAACCCATTTCTAAAAACTGGGCGGACCGCTTTTTTAGCGGTCTTGCCCCAATTAAAACTACACAACTCTAAAATAGAAAATCAGAGAATTTTAGTTGATGGTAATTACGCGATTATGCACCATCAATGGGAAAATGCCGATCCGCTAGGGGGTAGTCGCTTAGTTGCGTTTCATATCATTCGAATAGATGAAGAAGGAAAGGTAGCGGAGCATTGGAATGTTTGTGCTGAAAATACTGAGCCCAATTTATCGGGTAGAACACAGATAGATGGAGTTACTCAAGTCTCACAGAAAG
>CAZFYV010000347.1:0-3625 GCA_964523195.1 uncultured Pseudobdellovibrionaceae bacterium | reverse complement strand
CGGAGAGGTGGCAGAGTGGTTGAATGCGCACGCCTGGAACGCGTGTAGGCGTTAATAGCGTCTCGAGGGTTCGAATCCCTCCCTCTCCGCCAATCAGGCGTAACAAAACAAAACGTTCTCATCTACACGGACTGAATTATCGTCGATATACCTTTCAGCTCCAATATCCTCACTTAAGTTAGTTCTTGGAAGTCTCGATAAATAACAATGGAACAAAATAGAAACTGGATAAATAAGCTCAACTCATTGTTTTTTGACTGCAAATATACTTTTTTATTCCTTATAGTTTCTTTAAGTTTCCCAATTCCCCTTTGGGGTACAGGAACTACCAGTAGAGACCTTGATCGCGATGGCACTATCGATCTAACCACACCGCTAGATGGTGGTTATTTAAAGACTCAAATGTTTTTCTATTTGGATCAATGCAAAGTTGTTAATGAAATGACTAAGTCCTGTGAACTAGATTACCAGTGTAAAACGCATTTTATATGGTACTATTGGACAGGAGAGGCCTATGAAAGTTATAGGCAATCTATAGCACCTCAACTCAGGGAAATTGATCCAAATACGATTGAAGGGCGAGAGAAGATACTAGCATTAAGCACTCCAACCACCAATCCTCAGTTTAAAAGACAAGCCATAATGGATATGGATGGAATTCTGACTGCATTCTGTCAAAACGAATCGGGAAATGGATGTATGAGTGTAGAGGCTTGCCTAGAAAATGGTAAAAAACATTATCCCGGTGCTGTTGAAGATCAATTTCCTGAAGTTCCGTTTACGAACTCCCCTGTAGACTTTAGCCAACAAAGGGGAGAACAATGAAAAATAGTTATAAGAAAAGTCTAATCGGTATCGTTATACTCTTATCCTTTTTGAGTGCATCTCTAGCTTTGGGGAAAGCTAAGTTTGTTTCATTTTTAGTAAAGGTCAAAGTCGTTTCCTTCGATGCAAAAACAATTACAGTAAAATACAAAAAAACGACACTTAGAGTACCTAGAAATTCTATTGTTCAAAAAAATGACCGATCCCCTATTTCTGGCGAAATGATAGAGATCGATATGTTTAAGGTCTCACCAAAAACCAAAATCACTAAAACCAAAAAATAGAACCACTTAGGTCTATAGGCTTTTAATACTGTTCATCGCGGATTGGCGCGATGTTCCACCTAGGTTACTTCTTTTTTCAACGGCACTCTCATAAGAGAAATCTACATTCAAACTAGTATTTGCAATTTGATGAACCTGAGCTCCATGCTTTTCAGCCTCAGAAACTAGTTCTGCAGTTTTTAAGTACGAATCTCTAAAGGTCATTCCATTTTCACTAAAATAATTTGCAACTTCTGTTGCTAAGATGTGACCTCTATTAAGTAGAGACTCCATCTCTTTTTGATCGCAACTAAGTCCATTTACAAAAGGTACCAGTATCTTTAACGATGCTGATAACTCTCTCTGTGCCATCACAAAGGTTTTTTTGAGTTCATGCAAATCAGTACCATAACTAGGAACCACAGTGCGGACCAAATTCATCCCTTCGCTAGACAAATTAATAACTCTAGACATTTTTGCTCTAACCAGTTCTAGAACATCTGGGTTGCGTTTATTAGGCATTATTGAACTACCCGTAGAGTACTGATTGGGAAGTTTTAAAACCCCAATGGGTGTAGACGTCCAATACATAGTTTCCTCGCAAAACCTCGATAACCGAGTCGCAAGTAACGCGAAACTATTTAAGGTGTCCAAAATAAAATCTCTATCACCAACTGCATCGTAAGAATGATTTAATGGCTTCTTGAAACCCAACTCCTGAGCCAATTCCCTTAAATCAACATCAAGATGGGTTCCAGCAAATGCGGCAGCCCCAAGCGGACAATTTGACAAACATTCTTCTTTCGAGTCCATAAGTCTTTCGTAATCTCTTTTTAAACCTATCCCATGCGAAGAGAACATATGACCCAACCGAATGGGTTGTCCAAACTGCAAGTGAGTTAAACCGGGTACGATAACATCAATCCACTCAGTGGCCTTTGATTTAATCGAGAGCTTTAGCTCTTCAAGATCAACAGCAATATTATCTATAACATCAGAGACATATAACCTCAAAGTTGTCGCTATGAGATCGTTTCTAGACCGCCCCGTGTGAACTAACTTTCCTAGAGCACCGCACTTTTCAGTAAGTGCCCTTTCTATATTCATATGGATGTCTTCATCCGAAATACGCCAATCAAAATCACCACAATTCATCAGATCAGATATTTCTTCTAAAGCTTTTTTAAGATCCGCTTTTTCAGAGCTACTAACTACGTTTACTTTGGCTAGTTGATTTAACCAGACTTTTTGAGCTTGAATCTCCTGTTTATACAACAATTTATCGATTTCAATTCCATTTGTAAATTTAAAGAGATCTTCTGCCGAAGGACTGGAAACATTAGAGTTTAAAACTTTCATAACTGCACCCTTGAAGTAAGGCCCGCCATTTTGCTTGGGTAGGTTGCAAAGACATTGTAACCCTCAGCCGCTTTATTAAAGCCAATTTCATCTTCTTCAAAACTGACATGTTTACTATTATAAAGGTTAAAGGGACTCATACGTTTAGTAACAATTATCTGCGTCCCCTTTAGTTTAAGACCAATCTCTCCATTCAGATTAAGGCTAGCTCTTTTAAAAAACTCTTCTAAAGCAAAGCGAGGTTCTGAAAACCACGCTCCATCATAGATGTAATCCCCATAGCTTTGACTTAGACCCTGGCTAAGCTGGTACATCTCTTTACTCCAACATATTTGCTTAAGTTGCTTGAGAGCAAACTGCAAAAGAGTACCACCAGGCGTAACATATATTCCACGACTCTTGATTCCATTCATTCTTTCTTCGACAAGGTCCACTACACCAAGTCCATGTTTCATGCCTATTTCATTTAATTTTTTAAGAAGATTTGCACCCGAGAATGACTTTTCATTTATTCCAACAGGAAACCCTCCTTCAAATTGTATTGTAAGGTCAGTCGAACTGTTATTATCGATCTTAGATAAGGCTTCGATCTCCTCAGGCTTATATTGAGATTCAATATTTTCTAAGTAAGAGCCCTCAGTGGAGGTATGCAGCAAATTACTATCGATGCTGTATTCGGAGCCCGAATCAAATTCAAGTTCAAAGCCCTTTTGGGCTAAATAGTTCAGTAAATCCGACCTCCCTTTAAAACTCCACTCCCTCCATGGAGAAATGATTTTCAAATCGGGAACAAGATAAGCCCAAGCCTTCTCAAACCTTAACTGGTCATTTCCCTTACCAGTCGCACCGTGGGCAATAGCAGTGGCTCCAAGTTCTTTTGCTTTTATAGCAATTCGCTCGGCGATTAGAGGCCGCGCAATCGCTGTTCCCAATAGGTAGTCATCTTGATAGGTCGCACCAGCTCTCAACATCGGAAAGACAAAATCATCTACAAAGAGATCGTTTAGGTTTTCAAAAATAAACTCAGATGCTCCCAGATTCATTGCGCGATTTTTTAACCAAGATTCATTTGGCAAGTTACCGACGTCACAACAATAGGCTATGACTTCGGCCTTATAATTCTCTTTTAGCCAAGGAATAATCGCAGAAGTATCCAGTCCACCTGAGTACGCTAAAAC
>CAZFYV010000346.1:0-3626 GCA_964523195.1 uncultured Pseudobdellovibrionaceae bacterium | reverse complement strand
CCCTTTTTTCTTTTAATCTACTAAAAAGTAGATTTATCTCATTTGATCAAAAAGAGGATTTCCTGTATTTGTACCCGTACCAGGGAACGGACTATTTGTATCAGGAATCACCGGACCATTTGTTTGTTTGTCCGTTTCTGATCGCTTGTAGAAAAAGCAAGAACTCTCAGCCGAAGCTGCAACTGCAGTTAAGCGCTCTTCAAGATCATAAAGAGCGGCTAAACCAGCCCTTATGTAGTACTGAGTTAAACGCTCCCAAGCATCAGAATAAAATCTTGCTCGAACCTGGTTGGAAACTTCAGTCATAAGATCGTCTTTCATGCTAATCGCAAGACGATCAACACAGGTTTTGATTCCCATGCGACTAGAAGCAATTTTGTGTTGTAAAATGAGTTCTTGTTTACGCTGTTCCGCATCTGGCAAACCTGGATTCTGCGGATTTCGCTGACCCGGCCTTGGAAACACTTGAGCATCTGCCTCAACAGTTGTGCCTAAAAGACAAAAAGCTAAAAGCAGTAATCCCAATCCCCTAAACATAAAAACTCCCCCCTGGATATCCGACAACTATACGGATAGACCATGTCTAGCACCAATTGACACTTTTCAGGAGAACACAAAGTTCTTCTGAAAAGATTTCAAGTTTTAAACTATCTACCTTTCATCTGAGGATCGAACGCGTCGCGTAATCCATCGCCCAGTAGGTTAAAAGCGAGCATTGTTACGAAGATGGCTAAGCCTGGGAAGAACACCAAATGCGGGTAGCTATCGATCACATCGAAACCATTTGAAGCAAGAACTCCCCAAGAACTGTATGGAGGTCTTAATCCAAGTCCAATAAAACTCAAGAAACTCTCAAACAGAATATTCGAGGGAATCTGAAAGGTCAGCATAACGATGATTGGCCCTAAAATATTGGGCAAAACATGCTTAGTTAAAGTGGGAAGAGACTTAGCTCCAAGAGCTTTGGCCGCTTCTACATAGAGCATTTGCTTAACTTGAAGTATCTGTCCTCGAACTAGACGAGCTAGTGTCACCCAGCCGACGACACTCAAGGCAAGGGTTGTACTTGTGAGCGCTCGCAGTTCTTCATTTTCAAAAATGTCGATTGAATCAAAAACAACTTTCACGAGAATCATCAGAACAAGTTGTGGAACTCCCATAAGAATATCCACAAATCGCATAAGCACACTATCGACCCAGCCGCCTACCCAGCCTGAGATCGCACCATAAATTCCACCAATAACGAGTGAAATAATCGCAGTCATTACCGCAATAGCAATTGATACTCTCGCTCCATAAATTGTTCGAGACAAAAGATCTCTCCCAAGCTCATCAGTACCGAACCAGTACGATCCACCTGGTGGTTGCAAGACCATATCTACGTTTTGTGTCCTAAAGTCATAGGGAGCAAGTATAGGAGCCAGCAGGGCAATAAAAATCACCACTACAATAACACCAGTTGAAATCATGGATCCACGATTTTTCTTGAGTCGGCCCCAAGCATCCATCCAAAGACTTTTAGAACTATTCACACCTTTTGCAGCAGCACTTACAGAACTCATGACATCTCAATTCTTGGATCTACAACTTTATACAAAACGTCCACAACTAAATTAGCTACAATCAATAAAGTCGAAAACAGAATCGTGAGTCCCATAATCAAAGGATAGTCACGATTAAAAACTGAATTAATAAAATGCTTCCCCATACCTGGAACGGCATAAATAGATTCAATAACAAATGAACCTGTGATGATTCCAGCCACAAGTGGACCCAAATAAGTCAGTACAGGAATTAACGAATTACGTAGAACATGTTTGAATAAAATAGATCTTTCGCTAAGGCCTTTTGCTCGAGCTGTTCTAATAAAATCAGACTTAGTAACTTCTAGGGCACTAGCTCTGGTCAATCTCGCTATAAACGCCGCAGGGCGAATACCGAGAATCACACAGGGCATAATGTAGTGTCTTGGTGTTTCCCATAATCCGACCGGTAAAAGTATTTCGTAGTCCCGTAGGAGTTCTACAAAATCTGGTGCAAATAGATTTAATGGAAATCCCAAACTAAAAAACTGAATAGCCACAACGGCAGTTAAGAAACTTGGCAGCGACACTCCACTCACTGCTGCGGTCATCGAAATGGTATCCGCCGCTTGATTGTGAAATCGCGCTGCTATCAGTCCCAGTGGAATTCCAATAAGTAAAGCCACCAAACAGGCATATAATCCCAATTTCAAAGAAACGGGAAAGCTTTCGGAGAGAATATCCCAAACAGATCGCCCTAAATATTTATAGGACTGACCAAAATCACCTTGGAGCAAACCGAATATATAATCCGAATATTGTTCGACCAGTGGTTTATCGAGTCCGTATTTCGCTTCGATATTGGCTTTAATTGCTGGTGGCAAGGCCTTCTCTTGATCAAATGGGCCTCCGGGCAAAAACCGCAAAAGCATAAAAGAAAGCGTGGCGATTACAAAAAGGGAAATAAAAGTATGGAAAATTCTCTTTAATACAAAGACCAAAGCATGACTTTGGATTATCCCGTATACGAGAGCAAAGAATCCCCAAATCAGAAAAGTTGTACTCAACCAAGTATCAATTCCGCCGAGAAACAAATCAAAAAGTATAAGAAGGAAGGCCAGAACTCCTGTCCCTCCATATAAAATACGACCGAGATTATCTATCACTTTAATTCAACTTCCCAAAATCGGTAGTAACCCAAAAAGTTAACCGGATATTTTTGTACACGTTTTGAAATGAGGTGATTTCTGACTCCTCTGTAAAGAGGCATTGCAGGAATCTCATCTTCAACCAATAATTTCTGAGCTTTATTATACAGTTCTAATCTCTTTTTCTCATCTAACTCTGAGGCTGCATTTTCCACAAGGCGATCATAAGCTTCACTGCCCCAGTTCGTTCGATTGTTTTCAGAGTAACTCGTCATAAGATTCATAAAGTTATCTGGATCTGGGTAATCAGCAATCCAACCCAATCTAAATATTGGATAAGCATCAGACTTCAATCGATCGAGATAAACTTTCCACTCCTCATTTCGTAGCTCGACTTTAATTCCTAAATTCTTTCTGAGCTGTGATTGAATATTTTCTGCAACTCGCTGGTGGTCTTCATTTGTATTGAAACCGATGGTTAAAGTCGGGAATTTAGTTGGATCTTCAAAACCAGCTTCTTTAAATAGAGCTTTTGCTTTTTCCAAATCAAAACTACGGCCAACATTTTCATCGTAGCCAAGGAGACCTTTTGGGATCCAACCCGTCATAGCTGTTTGACCACCATCCAATAACTTAACAAGTTCTTTTCGATCAATCGCATGGGCGATTGCTTGACGAACTTTTGGATTATCAAACGGCTTCTTTTTGACATTAAAACCATAGTAGTAGAGGAGCAAATTACTTGCCGGAGTAAACTCAGGTTTCTTTTTGATCTTTCGAAGATCCTTACTTGGAACCTCATGCATAGAATCTAGTTTACCATTTTCAAACAATCTCACTGCTGTAGAGAGCTTCTCAATCATACGAGCAACGACGTACCTAACCTTTGGAGCCGAATTAAAGTAGCCATCGTTTCTTTCAAGCACGATCACCCCATCCTGCTTCCCACCCTCTA
>CAZFYV010000345.1:0-3633 GCA_964523195.1 uncultured Pseudobdellovibrionaceae bacterium | reverse complement strand
GAAAACTAAAAACCTTGAAAGGATCTCTAGGGTCTCGGCCAGGCTCTTTGAGTTCTGAAACAATATCTTCGAAAGTATACTCACCAATAAGCTCTGCCCACTTAGTACGAAGCTCAACCAATTTATCCGCACCCTGGCCAACAAGATCAGATACACTAACCCCTAAATCCGAAGCCATATCTCTAACGGCTTGGTAACGCTCAGGATGAACTCCAGTTTTATCCAGATAAACTTTTCCTTCTGGAATCCTCAAGAAACCAGCAGATTGTTCAAAAACTTTATTTGAAAATCTCGAAACCTTTAACAAATCATCTCTCTGCTCAAACATACCATTTTTTTGACGATGATCAGTGATGTTCTTGGCAAGCGCAGGACCTATACCAGAGACATAACTCAGTAAGGCCGAAGACGCAGTGTTTAGATCAACACCTACCTTGTTAACACTACTTTCAACTACTTCTGTTAGCTTCTTTTTCAAAAGAGACTGGGAAACATCATGTTGATACTGTCCGACACCAATACTCTTTGGTTCAATCTTTACGAGCTCGGCAAGTGGATCCTGCAAACGCCTTGCGATTGAGATTGCACCACGAACTGTAAGATCTAAATCAGGGAATTCTTCTCTGGCTACATCGGAAGCAGAATACACACTTGCACCCGACTCACTCACTAGAATCACTGGAATTTCTTTTCCAAGTTCCTTAACCAAGTCTCTTAAAAACTTTTCGGCTTCTCTACCACCGGTACCATTACCAACGGCGATAGCCTCGATTTCGATTTGTTTTAAAACATCCTCAAAAAGTTTCTTAGCCTTTTCTTTCGCTGAATCTCCTTGGATATGAAGAACAGTATGGGAAATAAAGTTACCCTGTTTGTCTGTAAGAGCAATCTTACAACCAGTTCTCAATCCAGGGTCCACTCCTAAAACACATTTAGGACCAAAAGGACTGGAAAGTAATATTTTGCGAACATTTTCTGCGAAAACATCAATGGCTATAAGGTCAGCAAACTCTTTCAATTCACTATGGATCTCATTTGTGATTGAAGGGAGAACGTGGACATTTAAAGACGTCTTTGCAGCTAGATTTAACAACTCAGTGGCAATACTATTTTTTTCCGTGCAAGCTTCTTGTTGAAACCTAGAAAGAAGTTCGTCTTCAACTCCTTGAACTGCAACCGCTAATTCACCTTCTTTCCAGCCTCTTCGCATTGCCAAGTATCTGTGACTGGTTTTTCGGTCTTTAAGACTTTTTATTTCCTCAGAGTAATCTTGATACATTTCGTATTTGGAGTTGGTCTTATATTTTTTACCAGCTTTAGAAACCATCTTTCCTTTAGCTTGAAGATGATCTCGCACAAATTTTCTTAACTCAGTGTCGTTATTAAGACGCTCGACGATGATATCTTGAGCCCCTTTTAAGGCTTCATCGTAAGTCGCATACTTTTTTGAAGGATTAAGATACTTCTTAGCTTCTACTTCAATCGTCGTCTCGGGTTTAACTTGCCCATGACCAATATCCCATAACCACGTCGCCAATGGTTCCAATCCAGCTTCTCTTGCGAGTGTGGCTTTCGTTTTCTTTTTCTTTTTGAAAGGCCTGTAGATTTCTTCTACCTCAGACAATTCCATCGTGGCTTCAATTCGAGCCTTCAACTCACTAGAAAGGTTACCTTGTTTTTCTATTTCTTCTAAAACAAAGGCCTTACGCTTTATTACTTCATTAAATGTTTCAAAAGCATCAATGACATTTCGTACTTGAACTTCATCTAAGTTGCCCGTTTTCTCTTTTCTGTACCTAGCTATGAAAGGAACAGTTGCATCCTCTTGAACAAGTTCAATAACGGCCTTTGCCGATTTGAATGCAATAGTGGGAAATCGCTCACAAAAATAACTCTCGAAACGCTTATCCATTTTTAAATCCATGATTGTTTTTGAAATATAAGTTTTAGGAATAAAATTAGAGGTAACATGCTCTATTTGTGGCGATAGAGAATCAGGCCATTTGTTGGATCATAAGGTGATACCCCAACTGTAACCTTGTCTCCGACCACAACTCGGATATTAAAACGTCGCATTTTCCCACAAAGTCGAGCAATAATCTCAACCTCATTTTCGAGCTGAACCTTGTAGATTCCACCCGCTGCAACGTCAACGACCTTACCTTCTAACTGTGCTAAATCATCTTTTGCCATAGGCCACTGTTTTTACGACGAATCTAGTCACTAGGACAAGACATTTTCTCGGAAAGTTCCTTAAAAATTTAATTATCCCTTGTAATTAGAGATTAGGAACTTGATTCCGTCTTTAAAAAGGACCTCGAGTCGGTCATTCGTGTTCGACATAATGTATCCCCAGCCAAGCACCTTGTGCTCGATCGGAGTTTTCGCTTCATAGGTTGAACGCATGCTATAAGGTAAAGGCTTGATTTTTTTAGCCTTTTTATACATCGAAACCCACTTTTTTCCCAGCTTGTTCAACTTTTCACCAGCATCGCCTCTGAGAAAGCTCTCAACTTCGAGAACAGCTTTTGAAGGTCTATTTATGGAAGCTTTTGCGCTTAGCTTCATTTTGGCTTCAGCCTCTGCAGATTTCTGCTGCTTAGCCACCTTATTAAGGGAAGTCTTTGCTGCGGCCGCGTCTTTCTTAGACATTGGCTTCTGCTGAACTGTGTTAGCTTTTTTCGCAGATGTCTTGGAGTTCGCCTTTACTTTCGGGGTCGGCTTAGCTGGCGCTTTAGTCGCAACTTTCTTCGTCGCTGTTTTAGCCACTTTCTTGGTAACTTTTTTCGCCACCTTCTTCGCAGCAGTCTTAGCTACTTTTTTCGTAACTTTTTTCGCTACCTTCTTTGCAGTGGCCTTCTTAGACGAAGTTTTCTTAGCGGTAGATTTTTTTGTAGCCTTTTTAGTAGTCTTTTTCTTGGCTACCTTGGACTTGGGCGTAGCTTTGCGCGTTGAAGTCTTCTTTTTAGCGGCTACTTTTTTTGTAGCTTTCTTTTTTGTCGCTGCTTTTTTGACAGTCTTCTTTTTCTTGGCCATATTCCCCTCCAAGTTTTCGACGATTGCGTCAGTAGTTCTAGGTTAAATAGAATGTAAACACAAGGTTAAGATGACGATTTTTACGGTCTTTGCCATCTCGTGTAATTCTGCGTATGATTTCGAAGGTGTAAACAAATTCCCATGAGGTCAAAATGATTCATAAAAGTACTAAACCCTTGGTCGCTTCTGAAGTAACCGAAAAATTTCCTGAGTTAATTTCTAAAGTCCACGGACTAGAAGCAGTAACCGTGAAGTCACTAGTACATCCCCATGAATCTCACCCGGAAGGGATTTCCTTCGTAAAGGATGAGCGATTATTGGAAAAGGCTTATGAAACTGAAAAGGCCATTCTCATTGTTCCGGCCGGCAAAGGTCCAGAGAATATTCCCGATCACATAAAAACAGTAATGGAGTCTCCAAATGCCGAATACTTAATGGCAGAAGTGATTCACAATTATTTTTTAGAAACCCCATACAGAACACAAGCTCACGGCGCTGGCATCCACCCAACTGCAGTTATCCATGAGTCTGCTGAATTGGGATCCGGCGTTCAAGTCGGACCAGGTGCGACCATAGGAGCACACGTTAAAATCGGCT
>CAZFYV010000344.1:0-3718 GCA_964523195.1 uncultured Pseudobdellovibrionaceae bacterium | reverse complement strand
GTTAATAAACAAGATGGGTTGATAAATGGTGAATACTTCTTAACATATCGCGGCGTAAGCCCAGTGAATTGGATTTAGTTCCCGAATTGAAACGGAATAGACATTTAGCTTTGCTCCTGTTATCACAGCTAGTCATGAGTGAAGTCCTAAGTCGAGACGCAGAGATATTACGTAGAAGAACCTTTGCCATTATTTCCCACCCGGATGCTGGTAAGACAACTCTTACAGAAAAGCTGATCTATCACGGAGGTGTGATACGAGAAACTGGAGAGGTTAAGGGGAAAAAAGGGACTAAAGCTGCAACTTCAGATTGGATGACTCTAGAGCGTGAAAAAGGAATATCGATCACTTCAAGTGTGATTCAGTTTGATTACGATAACCTTCGAATGAATCTTTTAGATACTCCCGGTCACAAGGACTTCTCCGAAGACACTTACCGCACTCTCTATGCGGCCGATAGCTCTGTTATGTTAATTGACGTGGCAAAAGGTGTGGAGGAGAGAACCAAAAAGCTTTATGAAGTCTGTCGATATAAAAAACTTCCTATTTTTACCTTTATAAATAAGTGTGACCGAGAAGGTAAGCCGCCTTTAGAACTCATCGATGAAATCGAAGAGACTCTCAATATGAAGTGTTATCCAGTGACTTGGCCAATGGGACTTGGTGGACAGTTTACTGGTCTATACGATCGCCTCAATAAACAAGTCATACTTTACAAGGGTAAAGATGTTTTTGAAGATCCTATCCCTGTCGACAGTTTTGATGATCCACGCTGGGATGAGTGGTTAGCGAGTGATATCAAAGAACAATTTATTGAGGAGATAGAACTTCTAGATGCTGCCTTGGAGCCTTTCTCAAAAGAAAAATATTTGAAGGGTGAATTGAGTCCCGCCACTTTTGGCAGCGCAAAGATGAATTTTGCAGTGAATACTTTTCTTGATTACTTCATTAAGTGGGCGCCCGGGCCAGCTGAGAGAACGACTAAGACAAAAGTTATTGAAGCTCTCGACAAAGACTTCACTGGTTTCGTTTTTAAAATTCAAGCCAATATGGATCGGAATCACCGCGATAGAATTGCCTTCATTCGCGTTTGCTCTGGAACCTTTGAGCGGGGAATGAAAGTTAAACACGCTAGACTTGATCGAGAGTTGCGCTTGGCCTATTCGAGCCAGTTTATCGCTCAAAGCAGAGAAACTGCAGACACTGCGTTTGCCGGCGACATCGTTGGAGTCAATGATTCAGGTAACTTTCAAATTGGTGATTCTATTAGTAGTGGTAAAGCTGTCGAGTTTGATGATATTCCTCGGTTTACTCCTGAACTGTTTGCTCGTCTTAGCGTTCGAGATTCGATGAAACGAAGAAAGCTTCAAAAGGCCATTAAGGAACTTTCCGAAGAAGGAACCGTTCAAACTTTTATCGATCCAATTATCGGGGATCAGGATCCAATAATTGGTGTTGTTGGAGAGCTTCAATTTACTGTTCTTCTCTATCGTTTAGAGGATGAATATAACCTCGATGCAAAATTAAATAGGCTCCCTTTTAGTGTTGCGAGGTGGCCTCGAGACGATAAAGGTGAGTTTGTGAATGAAATTAACGGAGCTCAGACAGTTTATCGGGATACTTACGATCGTCCGGTTATTCTACTTGAAAAAGAGTGGGATCTTCGCTGGTTAGAAAAAGAAAATGAAAATATCGTATTTGGTACACCATTTACTGATTTTCAAATTAGTTAAAGGTAGAGAATGACTTCACCCTTGAAGATATCAAATTTGGTTAAAAAATACGGAGATATGACTGCAGTCGACAATGTCTCATTTGAAATGAAGCCTGGAGAGATTTTTGGGCTATTGGGGCCGAATGGTGCAGGCAAAACTTCGATCATTAGCTGTATAGTTACACTAGAGCAAGCAACTGCGGGTGAAATTCAAGTCTATGGCAAGGATGTGGTCAAAGATACCAAGAATGCAAAAGCTATTATTGGATTTGTTCCCCAAGAGCTGATTAATCACGGGTATTTCAATGTAGAAGAAATTCTACATTTCCACTCGGGGTATTACGGTCATGGAGCCAATAAAGAGCGTATCGATTACCTTTTGCATAAGCTTGCTCTGTACGAACACAAACACAAAAAAGTAAAGTCTCTATCGGGTGGTATGAAAAGACGCTTGCTTATTGCTAAAGCTCTTGTTCACAATCCAAAGATTCTTCTACTAGACGAACCAACTGCAGGGGTAGATATAGAGCTTAGAACTTCTCTATGGGAGTTTGTTGAAGAACTTCGTAAAGAGGGTCTCTCGATTCTACTAACAACTCACTATTTGGAAGAAGCTGAGCAATTATGCGATCGAGTAGGCATCTTGCAGAAGGGAGTTCTAAAAAGAATTGGGCCTACGGCTGAGCTAATTCAAGAGTTAACTCAGCGAGAGATTTCGATTACGGTCATTGGTGAAACAGCACATCTAAAGCATTCGTGTCTGATTGAGCAAAACGGACAAAACTTAAAGTTTCGTGTTCCAACCCATATGGGCGTTGGTGACCTAATCAATGAGCTCAAGTTAGACTTAAATTGCGTTCAAGATTTAAATATCAAAGAGGGTTCACTTGAGGATGCCTTCCTAAATGTTCTAGGAGGTGACCTGTGACACTTAAACAAAAAGCTGAATTAAAATGGACGCCTTTTCTGACTCTTTACCGAAGAGAGTTACATCGTTTTTTAAAGGTCGTTTTCCAAACTGTTTTTACGCCATTGATAACTGCTTCATTGTATTTGTTGATTTTTGGCGTGTCCCTTGGACAGAGTATTAAACTTGATAGTGGACTTTCGTACTTGACCTTTTTGATTCCTGGTCTTGTTATGATGTCAGTACTTAATAATGCGTTTCAGAACTCTTCAAGTTCGGTTGTAAGTGGGAAATTTTCTGGAGATTTGGAAGACTTAAGGGTCGTTCCATTGAGCGTAAATCAAATACTGTGGGCTATGGCAGCGGGTGGACTGACAAGAGGGCTCATTGTTGGAACAATCACTTTTTTTGTGGGCCAAGTGTTTCACTATGTGGTTTTAGGAAGCTGGCTTCCAGTGGCTAATTTTCCAGTTCTACTCTTCTTCTTGATTATAGGTGGTTTAAGTTTTGCTCAACTCGGAATTTCAGTCGCCTTTTGGGCAAAAACATTCGATCAAATGTCAGCAGTAGGAGCTTTTGTACTCACGCCATTGATCTATTTAGGTGGGGTTTTCTTTTCAATCGAAAGTTTACATCCTTTTTGGAAGACAATTTCTTTGTTCAACCCAATGCTCTATTTTATCAATGGAGTAAGGTATGGACTCGTGGGACAAGCCGATGTTGAACCTATGTGGGCGGCTTTTGTCTCGCTTGGAGGACTTTTGTTTTTCTATCTCCTTGCAATAAGAGTTTTGAAAACGGGTCAATATTCTCGTTGGTAAATAAAAAAACCTCCACTGTTTCCAGTGGAGACCTCGGTATATATTAAGCAATGATTACATTAAATATTATTGTTGTTGAGTTCTCGATTGCGTTACTGCGGCTCGAGCTGCAGAGTGCATATCACTCTGTACTGCAATCGTTCTATCTGAGATACAAACTCGAGGATCCGTTGGGCATCGGTTGTTAACTTGAGGACATGCATACCATCCACTTTGAATCGCTCCGCCCACTTCGCAGTTTTCAATATGGGCAATACAAACATTATTATTTGATTG
>CAZFYV010000343.1:0-3769 GCA_964523195.1 uncultured Pseudobdellovibrionaceae bacterium | reverse complement strand
TGTTTCAGGGATGGGACTTGGAAGATTTTGGGCCTTTATGAAAAAGCGCTTTGCAGATTTGACCTCAATGCCATTTTCGGGTGAAGCCTTCGCTCTGATGTGTTATGGATCCATGGAAGCAGTGGGTATGAACGGAGCAATGGTAGTACTAGCGCTTGGTTTTACTTTCGGAAACTTAGATTTACTTCCTTCTTGGGCAAAACAATTTTTGAGTAAAGTTCCAGTAAGCTATAGAGATCAAAGTCTACTTAAAGAAATTTCATTCCTCTTAAAAACCTTTTTCTTTTTATATCTAGGACTACTCATTGACGTAAAGAGCATTGGAATCATTTTGTTTGCGTCAATGATTGTCGCATTAATTTTTATCACCCGTTATATTTGCGTAAGAATTCTGTTTAGTAAAAAGACTTTCAATCGTTTAGATGCCATGGCTGCAGTGGCAATGGGGCCAAGAGGGCTAGCATGTGCGGTGCTAGCAACTATTCCTGTAGAGCGTGGAATAGAGGGTGGAGAGTTTGTTCAAGGTGTCTTATTTGCAGTGATTCCACTGTCAATACTACTAACCGCAATATTTACCTTCTTATGCGAAAAACAAGGAGTCAGGCAAGCACTAGAAAAAGTATTTTCAGCCTATCCAGAGCGCATGGCTGTTCCTGAAGGAGATGTTGCAGAAATTGAAACCAGCACCGAACCCTCAGAAGAAACTCAAATACAAGAAGAGACTCAACATAAAGAAGAGCAATAAGATTGGCGTTTATTATTGAGTAAGAGCTCTTGATCTAAGATCTGCGAGGATCAAAGGCTTCACGCACACCCTCACCAATAAGATTTAAAATAGTGAGAGTAAAGAAAAGAGCCAACGAAGGATATAGAGCTAACCACCAGGCAATTGTAAAATGTTTCTTAGACTGGTTTAGCAACTCACCCCAACTCGGTGTAGGTGCAGGAACTCCAAAGCCTAAATAATCAAGAATCGCTAAGCTTGCGATCGCACCTGAAATCAAAAACGGACTAAAAGTAATCCAAGGTGTAAGGGCATTTGGAAGACAATGCTTAAAAAGGATTCTTGGAATACTCGCCCCTTGGGCTCTAGCCGCTTCAACAAACTCTAGGTTTCTCAATCTAAGCATTTCTGCACGTAGATAGTGTCCCACCCCCGTCCACGTAAAGATAGACGTTAAAATTATTAGCAAGAATATTCCTGGAAAGAATATCGAACTCATTGTTAGAAGTATTAGGAGATAAGGCATGGATTCAAAAATTTCTACAAGTCTTTGCCCAATCAGATCGACCTTTCCACCAAAAAAGCCCATTGCAGACCCAAAGACCATACCTAAAATCGAAACAAAAAACCAAACTCCAAACCCATAAATAAAGGAGTAACGAAATCCATAAAGTAGACGAGCTAGAAGATCTCTTCCACTCTCATCTGTTCCTAAAAGGTTAGCCCCTGAAGGTGCAGCAGGAAGATCAAACAATTCCTCATTCTTTTCGTAAGGATCCCATTCAATCACAGGCCACAAAGCCCAATTGTCTCCCGAGAAGTCAAACTTTCGGTAGTTAGTAACAAACTCGCCTTCAATTCCAAATTTTGTAGGGTGGTAATCTTTTAAAACAGGAAAATAAACTGAACCATTATAACTCATCACAAGGGGCTTTGAATTAGCCCAAAACTCAGCAGTAAGACTCAAAAAAACAAGGGATAACAGAACAAACAAACTGTAGAATGCAAGCTTTCTAGATTTAAAAGCCCTCCATCTTTTCTCAGCATTTGTTGAAACCTTTATCTTCATGAGAACGTAATCCTTGGATCAACCCATACATACAACATATCGACAATGAGACGACCCAGTAAGTACAGCAAGCTCTGAATGAAAATCATAGCCATGATTACAGGATAATCTCTACTGATCAATGCCTCATAACTCAAAAGTCCCATCCCATCGATTTGAAAAATTTCTTCGATAATAATTGAACCTGCAAAAAAGACCGTCAAAATTCCAGTCATACTCGTAACAATAGGAATCAAAGCATTTCTAAAAGCATGCTTAAAGTAAGTCGCCTTTTCATCTAAGCCCTTAGCACGTGCAGTTCGAATATAATCTTGCTTAATAATTTCAAGCATAGAGTTTTTCATAAGCATCGTAAGAAAGGTAAAAGAACCAACCATATAACAAAGTAACGGCAAGATGAGGTGACGAATCCGATCCTCTACTTTTTCCCAAAAAGCAAAGGACTCATAATCATCAGACACAAAACCTTGCAGTGGAAACCAGCTACCTTCAGAACCCGCAACATAAACAATCAAGAAAATACCCAATATGAGTGGCGGTATCGAATACAGAACAAATAATACTGAGCTTGTGATCAAGTCAAAGTTAGAACCATTCCTAATGGCCTTATACAGACCTAAAAGCACGCTTATAATGTAAGTGAGCACCAGAGAGGTTAAACCAAACTGCAGAGAAATGGGTACCCTACTTATTATTAGATTCGAGACCGGTTCTTCATAGGTATAGCTATTCCCAAAATCTAGAGTCGCAATATTTTTTAGCCAAATAAAATATCTCGTCATCAAAGGCTTATCGAATCCATAATACTCTTTCATCATTTTGATGATTTCTGGATTAGCAGCCTGATCAGACCCCCCACTTGAGTCAGATCCACCAGTTGCAGCAAAACGCATTGCTCTAAGCTTTTCATCAATAGGGCTTCCTGGAGCCATATTAATGATAACAAAACAGACCATAGTGATTCCTATTAATGTAGGAATCATCATGAATAGTCTGCGAACCAAATACGTAAACATAGCTTCTATTAAATCTTAGTTGAGCGAGTTAGATTTCTCTGACCAGTACTGTCTACCTAATTCGTAGGTAAAAGTCGGCTTCGGCTTATCTACTTCGTCGCGAGTCGCATAGTGAATGAACTTCGCATTGAACAAGAATACATACGGAGCATCAGCTGCAATAGTTCTATAAACTTTCTGCAAAGCTGACTTTCTCTTTTCCATATCTAATTCTTTTCGAGCAGAATCGATAAGTTTATCTACTGTAGGGTTTTTGTAATGAATAAAGTTTGATCCACCTTTAACCGCCCCAGAAGAATGCCAAATTTGTTTTGGATCTGGCTTAACAGAGCCTGACCAAACCAACGTTGTGGCCTCAAAATCTGAATTATCCACTTTATCAATAAAAGAGTTCCACTCTAGGTACTGAAGCTTCATATCAATACCGGCTTTTTTAAGATCTCCCTGATAGAGAATCCACCACTTCTCAATGGCTTTATAAGAATAAATCATAGTGAACGCAAAGTTTCGCTTTTTGCCATCAATCATTTTATCTAAGATACCGTCTTTATCTGTATCTACCCAACCATCTTCCTTGAGAAGCGCTTTAGCTTTATCAGGATCGAAAAGAAACGGTTTAACATTTGGATCAGCGTAATCGTTTTGTCTATACCACGGGCCCGTTGCCAACAAATAACGGCCAAAATTGAACTTCTTATTAATCTCATCTCTATTCATAAGGTGAGCGAGCGCAACTCTCGTTTTGGCCGATTTAAAAAGATCATTTTTAAGATTCCAAGCGATAAAGCTTGTTGCCTTTGGATACTTGTTTTCTACCTGGAATTTTTTGAGTGACTTACCCCACTCTGGGCCAGTTGCTTTTTTCTCATAGGTTTCAGGAGACATAGCCTCGTAATCGAGGTTACCTTTTTTCATCATCTGAATAGCAACTTCTGGCTTTTTAACAAATCGGAAAGTCAC
>CAZFYV010000342.1:0-3919 GCA_964523195.1 uncultured Pseudobdellovibrionaceae bacterium | reverse complement strand
ATACCTTCTTGATGTGGTAGGCACAGACACAGAATATACCGTTTATACCCGTGGATCCTACAGAACAGTAGAGATTTACAACGACGAAATGCTACTCCATGAGAGCTTGAAAAAGGGCGGATCTATTGGAAATGACTCATCTTTAACCGCTGGAATGCCAGGAAAGATCGTGAGAATCCTGGTAGAAAAAGGACAAGAGGTGAAAGAAGGCGAACCTCTTGTTATAATGGAAGCAATGAAGATGGAAAATGAGATGAGAGCCAGCAAAGACGTCACTATAAAAGAAGTTCATGTCTCTAATGGAGACAGTATCGAAAGTGGAGCGACTCTCATTTCCTTTCAATAGGTAGAGGAGACACCTATACGCTTTTTGTTAAGTACCTTCATGATGATCATTATTCTACTGTGTTCTGGCTGTGGCGAAGAACCAGTACAGCTTGATATTGCTGGGACGACTGGAGTTGCTGGAGCACTAAAGGGAATATGGGCAAGTGGCTGCGTAGTTATTCCTGAAGCAAGAAGAGTCACTACTTTTGGCAAAAGCGTTCGACGAGAATCAACCTTTACTCAAGATCTACTAACTGAAGTGACTCGACTTTATAGCGACGAGGTATGTGATAACCGAAGCGCGACGATTACCAGAACAATGACTTATGTCGTTCTCGAACCAACACCTGATGACGATACAATTAACTTTTTCCAAACTCAGTTTCAAAGTGGATTAATTAATTTCACCTCTGGTTCTTTCGCTCTAAAGGTCAATACAGATAAACTATGTGGAACTGGAATTTTTTTCGAACGAAATGAAGACACATTTGTTGTTGATCAAGATTGTGACTTAGTAAGCACAAATACTATAGTGTTTCCTCCTAGAGGTGGTTTTTTGTTCGATCTCGTTCAAGTTGATAAAAAAGATGGCCAGGATCGAATACGATTCGGTGATCTATCGACAGGCGATGGAAAAACAGAAACTACACGCCCCACGACTATCTTACCTTTTGAGCAATTACGAACTGCATTTTAATTACAGCAAAAACCTCAGTAAATCTTTGGCCGGCTGCTCTACAGGAGCTTTCCTGGCAGACTCTGAAGCATTTTTCGGAAAATTGTGTTTAATTTTCACAGATCCATTCCGAAACTACCTCATAAACACCTAAAATCACTTCAGAAAAAAATGGATCTCCTGGTACAGGCCTTGCTCTATTACGGACGGATATGTCGAGTGAGCGAAAAGTATTTCTCAGATTAAAAAAGCTGGGTTTAACCAACCCTGTGCGATTGATGGCCTACGCGCTATCTTTATCTCTATTTACAAATGCTCTTCTCACAGCTGTTCTCTACTGGAAAAAACTTGATGAGCAAAGTGAAGACAAATTCTTCGCTCAAGAAACTGTATCTGCAGCGATTCAAGGAGCCAATGAATTCGGTCATACCCTTCTACCAGATATCGATTTCGATGAATTACTAGACGATGAAGTAGATGTCGCAGATACAGATGAAGATAAAGAATTTGATGAAACCTATGTAAAAGAGATCTCTAAAACCATTCCCATTCCTAAATTGGATTCCCTAGATCGAGGTTACGTTTTAAAAGACAAAGGTAATCGAATTGATGATAACTTTGCTATTCCTAAAGGCATGTACTGGAGAGTTGCCTTTTGGTACGACATCTATACAAAATATGACTCAACTAAAAGAGTCATTCACCACACCCGATTTCCGTGGATCGTTTTTAGAGTCGTTGACATCAGTCCATTTCTAAAGGGCAAAGGTCGATATTGGACAAAGGTTCACAGAGGTGAGCGCCATGTGAACAAAATCAGAAGTCGCATTAGAGCTCACCTGGTAGCTTTGTCAAAGATGAAGTCCTATAAGGGGTTAAAGGGCAGTAAGAGATACTATTACAATATCCTTAAAAAGATTCCTGGTAAAAGACAGGATGTTTTTAGGTTTGCTGCAAGATCACTTAGAGCTCAGACGGGTCAAAAAGATCATTATCAACTCGGACTTAAAAGAAGTGCGCGTTACTTTCCAACTATGGAAAGAATTTTTAAAGACGCTGGACTTCCGGTCGAACTTACACGACTACCATTAACTGAGAGTAGCTTTAACCTTTATGCCACCAGTAAAGTTGGAGCTAGTGGTATTTGGCAATTCATGCCTGGTGTTGGCAGTCGACTCATGAAAATTAATAAATATATTGATGAAAGACGGTCTCCTCTCAAATCCACAGTGGCAGCAACAAGATTACTTAAAGAGAACTATCAGATTCTATGGAGAAGATGGCCATTGGCAGTGACTGCCTACAATCACGGGCCCGGCGGTGTAAAACGTGCTACAAGAAAAGCACGATCAAGAGAGCTCGGCAAAATCGTTGAGCGCTTTCGATCTAAACGATTTAGTTTTGCTTCTGCAAACTTCTATGCTTCATTTTTGGCGGCACTTCATGCTGAAAACTACAAAGAGCACATCTATGATAACTTAGAGGTCTTCCCGGCTGTTGATCCTCAAAAAGTTACTCTTCAACAAAAAATTAGAGTGAGTAAACTCATTAGTCGAATTGGAGTCACTAAAGATGTTTTCTATCTCTACAATCCTGATCTTAAAAAGGCGATAAATAAAAATATCCGATTACCAAAGGGTATAACTATATTTACCCCTCAAAAACTCAATTTAGATTCATCAGAACTGACTGGATTAATAAAGACAGACAAAAAGTCTTCTTAAAGTTCGTGAGTTAACACAGATATTGTTTCTGGCTCTACATACCCCACATTAACAGAGTAGCCGTCATCTCCCTTATCAGAAGGCTGAACAACGATTGACCGAATGCCCTGTGGAGCATTCAAAACTATATATCCAATAGCTTTTCTCTCGTAGGGTTGCATAAAAAACTCACCTTCAGCGTCTACGTAAACAATCTTTGCATCCTGTGCTGAATAATGATCGATAACAACGTTAAAGCTGGTGTCCGACTTTACGAACCCAACTATCTCACCCCGAAGCATATCTTTAGAAACTGACGCCTTTTCATAGGCATCTTGTATCCACTGCGTTTTGATCATTGGGATTTCAACTATTTTCTCGGATCTTTGGTGAGTTACAGTAAGTGCTGAGTACTCTTCATCACCATCGACCTCGATAAAAAGTGGATCATGGCCTAAGTTAAACTCCAGGCCACCTTCCCCTGAATCGAAAGATTCAAAACCACCACGGGCTCCCAAAAGTCGATAACTTGTAGAGATAGGCTGATCACTGTCTTCCGCATCAAAAACTTCCACTGGAACTCTCACTTGCTGGCCAATACTAAAATCAACTCTAGAAACCGTTTTTTCTTCGACTGGAATAATCTTTAGATCGGAAACACTGTTACCGTAGTTCACTTCGAGACCAGCAATACCTGGTTCTACATTAACAAACACAAATAGCCCGTTTGAGCTGGTTCCCTGAAGCGAAGGATCAGGTAACATTTGCTCATTAAAGTATAGAGGTCTAGACCCAGATTCTTCTCCTAGAGAAACTTGAGCACCACCAATACTAGAACCGTCTTTTCTTACTACTCCCCATATGATTCCGTTTTGATTAAACTCAGAAAGTGATTCTCGATCCGAGTAGATAAGCCCTTTTAGAGAATCCATTAAAGAATCTGCGTATAGCTCGATCTCATTACTCTTTGATGTGGAAGAATATTTGATCGTACTCCAAAAGTTTTTAGCTTCAACTTTTAGCAAAGCATTCGATCCATCAAACACACTCTGATCTAAAAATGATCCGTCTTGAACCGATTTGAAATAATAATCAAATCCATCTATTGAAACCGTTGCATCTTTTACCGTCGAAAAATTTTCTAAATAAGATGAGCCAGCAACAACAACCTTACCACTAAACCCACGTTCGATGGGTTGAAGGGTAATTTCAT
>CAZFYV010000341.1:0-3936 GCA_964523195.1 uncultured Pseudobdellovibrionaceae bacterium | reverse complement strand
ATTGAATGTCATAGCCCATCAAGCCAAAAAGATAATGGAAACTTTACGAAACTCTTAGATTTTAAATACGTTGAGAAAAATTATATCAATAAGCAGGTGCCCACCCGATCTAAACTTTATGAGATGGTAAAGCTTAAAATGAATTCACGTGATGAGTTTACATCTGAAATGCCTCACGACCGGGAGTCACTGACTCAAGCTGAAATCTCAGCTATTTTGGAATGGATCAAAGAGCGCTCGAAAAACTAGTTAGTAAAGCGATCTTTAAAAAGAACGAGAGTGCCTCGAGCAATTCGTTTCGGATCTAACGTAGAATCATCTCCATATGTTATTTTCCCTGAGCCTCTTTGGTAGTAAATGGTAGAAGGTGAATTCCAGTGGGTTCCAACGATACTCATGGGGGCTCTTGTTGCTGTGACCAGGCCACCGTAGACATAATTAAGTAGAACCTTTGTACCTTTTGGGAGTCTGTTGATGTCAAATCTCTTTGAAGAATTCAGGTCAAATCCATTCAAGATTTGATAACGATTCGATGTTGAAGGAATAAAGTAAATTGTATTCCTCGTATTAAACTGATTGCCAGCAATTTTCCAAGCCGTGTCTCCATCTCGTCCTATCTCAAAGAAATCCGGTCGATTATCTTCTTTATCAACTTGAGGAAGGTCGTCAGTGGTCGAACAGTCCATTTGACCATTGGC
The DNA here is from genome assembly GCA_964523195.1 of uncultured Pseudobdellovibrionaceae bacterium. GTDB lineage: Bacteria > Bdellovibrionota > Bdellovibrionia > Bdellovibrionales > JAGQZY01 > JAUHWN01. Next base: position 3,238 of record CAZFYV010000341.1, on the reverse strand, counting down.
GCATTCAACAAAGGTGATTTTTGTGCCCACTGGAACTGCTCCCCAGTTGTTGATTTCATCACCACGTAAAACTTTTCCATTTGGATAGGAATAAATTGTGGTTGGTTCATTATAGAGACCTCTAGCAATAGTCCAAGCCGTTCTTGAGCGGCTTATAGTGTTGCGATCTTTTGCAGGAACCGATGAACTTGGGTTGTTGGTCGATGAAAGGAATTCTCTTCTGGTGACATAATCTCCAAAAGATTCGTAACTCATTTCTCCATAAAGATAACTTGGCATATATTGATGATGAATATCCCAACCCGTGATTCGCGAAGGGACATCAGGATCGTCTTTAGGGGCTGGTCCCAAGCCAAGTTGTGCTCTTGTTTGGTCATTTGCCAAATTTAACCCACAATCTTTACGACCTCTGTATCTAACTCCTTTGAATGTTCCATAGGCGACCATAGAGTGAGTTAAAACTTTTGTGTCTCTTAAATTATAAATATCCTTTAATTGGCGAATCAATTCTCGCCCAGCTCTGAGTTGCTGTGGGGTAAGAGTTTTGTAGTGATAGCCAACAAATTCTATTCCAACACTTTTTCGATTGAGATCTCTTATGCCATTCCACATGCTATAGCCTGCATGATTGGAAACTCTAGTGTGGTGAACAATATGGTAGACCTTGCCCTGAGTGGTAATAAGGTAGTTGGCAGCCCCTTTTCTATTGAGATGACCGAATGAACTTTTGTTTCCGGCTTCCGTTGTGTGAACAATGATAAAATTCGTGCGGCTTCTGACGGGTCGCACTCGTTGCCACTTATCAAAGTGGGAAGTTCTTTCAATATCTAAGGAGTAGGACTCGAGAGGTAGCAGACAAACAGCAATAAGGAAGTAGATGGCAATTTTCACAATCGAAGATAATTGCAATTCAATTGCCATCTCAAATGTAAGTGGCCTGTTTCATATGGTCTAGGTCTTTTGTATTCCAAACATTCGTTGTCGCTATAAAGTAAAAGTTTTAATTTTGTTGGTAACAAAAGAAAAGATTTAGTGAACAAATTAACCCAAGTTTTTATGGCTCATTATTAGAAAAACCACAAAAAACTAGACCCAATCCCATATTGAGTAAGTAGCAATTTTGTAGTGATTTCAATGGGGTTCCAGGCCTGGAACTGCTAATACCAAACTTTGTGGTTGCAAGGGGCAAGCTTTGAGATTCTAGGTTCAGATTAAAACTTGGACCTAGGAGGTCACTATGACTAAGAATATTTTAATAGCAATTATGTCTTTGTTGGTTTCTCAATTTGCTCTTGCAAATGGTTTTTATGTAGGTGCCCAAGGTGTCTATTCGGCCATGCAAGAAGATGATATTGACCCTGGAATCGCATACGGTGGTAAGGCGGGATACAATATGAATCGAATGAATCTTGGACTTCATGTTTTATACACTCCTTTAGATGAGGATATGAATGAAGCCAATGTGGAGGCCTCAGATTTGTTTGCGGTAGCCTCAGCTGATTTTTATCTTGTAGAAGGTTTGTTCGTGTCTGGTAAAGCTGGAATGGTAAATAGAACAATGGAAATTGGCGCTGTCGAAGTTGATAGCCTGGCATTGGCCTACGGTGGTGGAGTCGGGTATTCCATTGGAGTTAATAAAAATTTCTCAATCGATTTTGAAGCCAATTATCTAGTGGCTGCTGAGTCTGAAGCTGATTTGGAAGTAGGTAATACAACAACTACTGTTGACCTTGACGAAACAGATTACATCAACGGTGGAGTGACTTTACGATTTATGTTCTAAATGCTGTAGTTCGAATGAAAAGTTAGACTGGTGCGTAGATGTGGCACAGGGGATAAAAGAGACCCTAGGGGAGAGTCAGGAATGACTCTCCTTTTTTAATTCTTTTTGCTTTGTGAGCTTCGACCGGTATGTTGTTTCCAATTGTACTCGGGGTTGTTACGGTTTCTTTCGTCCCAATCTTTCCATTTCTTATTTGGAAGATCGTGTTGGACTTCGCCTTTTTTATTGAAAATTTGAGGTTGTTTCCCACCAAGGAATTCAAGGATTTTACGCAACATTTTTTACTCCAAAAGAATGTTAATGATTTATCGCGTTTTTTTTTCTTTGGCCATGAAAAAAGAGCTTTACAGAACTCGTCATTCCATCGATCTTGGGAAGCCTATAGGGTGGAGGAGCTAATGAAAGAATTTTCCTGTCGGGAAGATAAGGTCGCAGAATACGTCTTCGAGAATATTCCTACAGAAGACGAGGTTTTAAGGCGAGTTCGCGAGCAGAGTATTGAAAAGAACCTCCCTGGAATCCAAGTCAGCCCTTTTGATGGAAAGCATTTAGAAGTTTTAGCCGCGGCAAGTCAATCGCGAAGGGCCATAGAGATTGGAACTCTAGGAGGCTATTCTGGAATTTGTCTTTTGAGAGGAATGGGGCCAAGTGGACACCTTCATACTTTTGAGTTGGACGCCCATCACGCCGAGGTGGCCCATGAAAATTTTGTGGCAGCTGGTTTAGAGTCTCAAGTCACTATTCATGTAGGGCCAGCTCTCGAAAACCTCGAAAAGATCTCTCAAGATGGTCCCTTTGATCTCGTGTTTATTGATGCAGATAAAGTAAATTATCCAAATTATTTAAAGTGGTCCATCGATCGTTTAAAAACTGGGGGAATGGTCATCGGCGACAATACCTTTGCTTTTGGTCATATTCATAAAACCCATGGTTTTGAAAATGAGGAACTAGAAAGCCAAGTTAAAGCTCTTCGCGAGTTCAATCATGAGTTGGCTCAAGGTGGACGCTTTACCACAACAATATTGCCGACGGGTGAAGGCCTCACCATTGGAGTAAAATCTCGGTAGTCAGATATTTAACTCCGTCTCAGAATTAGCCGATAAGACTATTGATGCGTGGATTGGCTTTCTTTTTTTTTGTAAACCTGTTTCTGATCGGCTGTGGTAATACCACGGGACAGCCGACTAAGCTCACATTAAACTCGCTCGATTTCGAATGCACCTCAGATAAGGCTGCTCAATGTGTAGCCTCATCTGTTGCCAGGCAAATGCGTTTAGGCTTGATTTTAGGAACCACTCAAGACTGTGAGGATATTATTGACCAACTCGGTCAGGGTGATTTCTTTTCTGTTTTTGATGCCAGCAGCGTTGTTGGGACTCAGTTAAGTGGCACCACGATTTTTGGTCGGCACACTGATTTCGTAAACTCCAGCAATGAGGCGATTACCGAAATCGA
>CAZFYV010000340.1:0-3987 GCA_964523195.1 uncultured Pseudobdellovibrionaceae bacterium | reverse complement strand
AAAACTCGTCAAAGATTTCAAAATCAGAAGCCCAATTGGTATTGGAGAAAAAACGGTAGCCGCAAAGGTTCGCCGCTCTCTTGATCAAATCGCCCATAATGAAGGTATGAGAGAAAGCCTCATCGATATTCTCACGACGACCGTCCCTTTTATGGCGCAACTCAAGATCATAATGGATAAGATGATAACCCAGCGCAATGAAACTTACGAGTCGATTAAAGACCTGGAACAAAGCGCCCAATGGTGGTTTAGAAACTGGTTAACTATTCACGCAGGAGTATTTTTCGCAGGTGGAGGACTATTAGCTTTATCTTCTTCTGGTGGAACAGTTAGTGGAGCAGCCTTTCTGACTATTTTAATGAGCGGCTTTTTTGGCCCGATACTTATTGGCTCCGTTCAACAGGCGAGCTTTGATAACAAAATGAACAAGGCCCTTAAACCCTTCCGTCGTGAAGCAGAGAGAATCGAAAGTGATCCACTGAGACTGATGAGATTAAATCAGTCCATTTCAAACTCTCGACTTTCTTTAACCATCTACAATTCAAATCAGGCCGTACTTGAAAAACTAAACACCGAAGACAAAACTCCAAGCTTTGCGATTTCTTCGGAAACAAAAGAAGCATTTAAAGATCATGAGTCAATTTCTGAAGCCATTGAAAGCCTCGACGCTGCATTTATCACTCTTATAAATATCTCTACGCTGGCAACTACCCTTAAAAGTCGAATCTTAGAATTTCAAAACTTCTCAGATTTACCCAATGAGGATCCAAGCTTTAAAAGGATGCTAGATCATGCGAGATCAATCAATCAACGAATACTAGAGCAAGTCTTATCTGACCTGGATGGACTGCTAGTAAGCCTTAGAGCTCTAGAATCTCAATGGAAAGAAATTGTTGCCAGTAATGACTATTCCAACAGTTCGATCTCCCAATTAGAAATACTAGATAAAGAGTTTCTTGCCAATCTATCTCAATTGAAGCAGAAAACAGATATATTAAACGATGGGTTTCTTAAGGAGAATGGGACACCCATTGATTTAGACGAAGTTCCGATCTTAGATCTAGTTTTTTAAATTTGGAGATGATCAGTGAATAATAAAATTAAAATTGCAATATTCGGAAGTCATCAATACGAAATGAAACCATTCCTAGATGCAAACGAGCAATATGACTTTGATCTCCGTTGGCTTGATGCCAGGTTAACTGAATCAACAAAGGATCTTGTAAATGATTTCGATGTTGTTTGTTCTTTCGTTGAAGATAAAATTTCAAAACCTGTACTAGAAAAAATAGCATCTACTGGAACCAAGTTAATTGCATTGCGCTCAGCGGGTTATAATCATGTCGACATACAAGCAGCGGACGAACTCAATGTGAAGGTAGTTAGAGTTCCTTCTTATAGCCCAAATGCTATTGCAGAATTTACGGTGGCTCTTATCCTTAACTCCAGCAGGAAAATTCATAAAAGTTACCAGAGAGTTAGAGACAATAACTTTTCAATTGAGGGATTAGTTGGATTCAATTTGCACAAGAAAAAAATCGGCGTCCTGGGTACTGGTCAAATTGGAAAGGCCTTTTGTAAGATCATGCTCGGGTTTGACTCCGAAGTTTACGCCTATGATTTAATAGAGGACCCCGAACTCATACAACTTGGAGTTCAATATGTTTCCCAAGATAAATTGATGGCATGTTCGGATATCATCTCTCTTCATCTCCCTCTTAATTCCGATACCCAACATATCTTGGACGGGAAAGCATTCTCAGCTATGAAAGACGGAGTTGTTATCATTAATACGAGTCGAGGCGGACTAATCGACACCAAAAGCCTAATAAAGAATTTGAAGTCTGGTAAAGTCAAGTCAGTGGCTTTGGATGTATACGAAGAAGAAGAAGGTATTTTCTTTGAAGACCATTCAAATGAAATTATTCAAGACGACCTTTTAATGAGGTTAACAACTTTTCCGAATGTTATTGTTACTTCACACCAGGCTTTCTTAACTGAAGAAGCTCTCTCAGAAATAGCAAAGACAACTCTGGATAATATTAACGAATATTTGTCCACGGGGACATGTAGAAATTTGATAGGTTAAAACCGCCCCATGCTTTCCAAAATTTCTTTAGATACTTTAGGTGGAACCTGAAGATACTGCTGGAACTCCATTGCAAAAGTTCCACGACCTTGAGTCATTGATCTTAAATCTGTCGCATAGCCAAATAAAGACGCTAAAGGAGCCTCTGCCTTCACAACTTGCATTGCACCTTTTGGATCCATGGAATGAACTTTACCACGTCGAGAATTGAGATCACCTATAACTCCACCTAAAAATTCTTCAGGAACAGTGACTTCCAATTTAAACATGGGTTCAAGCAACTCAGGGTTGGCATTTCTAACCGCTTCTCGAACAGCATTACTTGCAGCAACCCTAAATCCTACTTCTTGGGCCGTATCTTCTATGTAGCTGATTCTTTTAATCACAGCTTTGGTATCAACCATCTGGTAACCCGCTAGGGTTCCATTTTCCATGGCTTCTCTAGCACCAGTAACTGCACTTTCTAAGAACTTGTCCGAAATTTCAAAATTACTTGGAAGATCAGTTTCTACATGAAGCCCTTCACCGTTTGCCAATGGAGATACTTCGAGTTCCACTTCAGCTTCGACCATTTTTCCGGCAACTTCGCGCTCGAACTTATTTTTAGCAGAAGCATTGGTTGATACAGCTTCACGATAAGTCACCTGAGGCTTACCAACATTAGCTTTTACTTTGAACTCTCTAAAGAGTCTGTCCACCAAAATATCTAAATGAAGCTCACCCATTCCAGAGAGTAGTAACTGACCTGTTTCTGGATCAGTTCTCAAGGCACTTGACGGATCTTCACGCACAAGACGATTTAAACCTTCCATCATTTTATCTTGATCCGCAGAACTTTTTGCCTCAATTGCCACAGAAATAACGGGGTCGGGAAATTGAATCGACTCCAAGGCCACCGGGCGGTTGATCGCACACAATGTGTCCCCTGTTACAGAAAACTTTAGACCAACTACTGCTCCAATATCACCTGCCTTAAGCTCTTTCACTTCTTCACGGGAATTGGCATGCATTTTAAAGATCTTAGAAATACGCTCTTTTTTATTTTCTCTTGGGTTATGAACCTGATCTCCTACTTTAAGCACACCTGAGTAAATACGCACATAAGTAAGCGCTCCTGCAAAACTATCAGTCGCAAGCTTAAAAGCCAAAGAAGCCAAAGGTTGAGCAAAGTCGGTTGGACATTCAATAACCTTAGATTCATCCTTTGGACTAACTCCACTTATAGCAGGAACTTCTAAAGGACTTGGCAAATAGTTAATCACAGCATCTAAGAGTGGCTGAACACCTTTGTTTTTAAACGCTGACCCACAAAGCACAGGATTGATCTCCAATGAGAGAGTTCCTTTTCTAAGAGCTCTAACTAAATCTTCTTTTGGAATTTCTTCTTCCATTAAAAAGAGTTCTGTCAGCTTCTCATCGAGCTCAGCTACCTTTTCAACCATTGCGTTTCGGTGAAGCTGAGCATCTTCTAGCAGGTCAGCTGGAATATCGCGAACCTCAAATTCAGCGCCAAGATTTTCTTCCTTCCAAACCAATGCCTTCATTTCGATAAGATCAATAACTCCTGCAAACTCAGCTTCAGCTCCTATGGGTAGTTGAATAGCAACCGGGTTGCCTTCAAGCTTGTCTTTAATGGTATCAACACTCATGTGAAAATCTGCACCAACGCGGTCCATTTTATTGATAAAGCAAATTCTTGGAACGTTATACTTATTAGCTTGTCTCCAAACAGTTTCGGACTGTGGCTCTACACCGTTCACTCCATCAAAAACCGCGATCGCTCCATCTAAAACTCGAAGAGACCTTTCAACTTCAACTGTAAAATCAACGTGGCCAGGAGTATCGATAATATTAATGCGATGATCATTCCAAGAAGTCATGGTCGCGGCTGATGTGAT
>CAZFYV010000339.1:0-4035 GCA_964523195.1 uncultured Pseudobdellovibrionaceae bacterium | reverse complement strand
CATCCCTCCAGCAACAACGATATCCGCGTCGCCGAGTTTAATCATATCAAAACCGAGCATGACAGATTTCAACCCTGAGCCACAAACCTTATTAATGGTTAGGCATGGTACTGAATTTGGGATTCCTGCTCCTAGAGAAGCTTGTCGAGCTGGTGCTTGCCCAACACCGGCCTGAAGAACTTGGCCTAAAATAACTTCTGATACTTGTTCACCTTTTACATTGGCCTTTTCTAACGCGGCCTTTATCGCTGCAGACCCTAACTCGGTGGCTGGAACTGTTGATAATGATCCTTGAAATGCGCCAATTGGGGTTCGAGTGGCGCTAACAATATAGATAGCTTCTGACATGAGCTCCTCCTAATAATAAGCGCTCTATAGGAACTAAATCTTGCTAAAAAAGTCAATCGATCTCCGACAGAATAGACCTGGTCATGATGCGTTACCCTATTGATTTACTTGGAATTTACTGATGGATTTAAGGAGTTAGTGTAGTCTGCTTGGTAAAAGGAAATTCCCATGAAACGACTTAATATCGCCGTACTATCTTTACTTTTGATATCATTTCAGGCTTTTGCTCAGAAGGGCCCAGCAAAAACCTCATTGCCTAGTCAATCTGTCGAGGTAAAAAAAGGGAACCGGCTCATCGTTAAGGGTTTTTACGGACAATTGAAATTACGTACTTTGACTAAAGGAAATTCACTGAGAGTGACCGGCCGACGCACTCTTCCAAAGACCCAACAAGAGGACCAAGATCCATCGATGTGGACGTTCCAAATTTCAAAATCCGAGAACGTTATTACTGTTGAAGTTAGAACTCCAACTGACCGAAGTTTTTGGCAAGGCTTGAATAAGTCACTGACAGCGGGTGCTACACCTAAGGTTGATCTTTTGATTTCAGCTCCAAGTTTGCCTACAGAAATTACCTGGAAAAAGGGACGTATTGATATTCAATCTTGGCAAGGACCACTCAATATTAGCCTTCATGATGGGCAGATTAACAGTCTCTCTATGGTTGGTGATTTAACTGTTCAGCTCACCAAAGGCCTCTTGAAAACTTCTAAACACGAAGGACGCCTATCTGTGGATAGTTATGGTGCTGATGTCGAGCTTGTTAGCAGTAAAGGTGCCTTAGATATTAGCAACTTCACTGGGAAATCATTGATTACAAAGCATGAAGGAAACTTAGATTTAAAATCTTTTTCCGGCGCAACGGAGATTACAGGATTTGAAGGTGTTGCTAATTTCGATATCAAGCGTGGAAAACTAACTGCGAAGAAGTTAGATGGCCGGGTCAGGGGAAAAACTGATACAGGCCGGGTAGACCTTCAATTGGTGGGTGATGAAATCAACGCCAATGTCACTTCTGGAGCTGGCTCTATTGTCCTTAGACCGCCAAAGAACTCGAGAGCCAATGTGCGTCTTAAAACCCAAGATGGCCAACTTGCAGGTCCGCGGTCATTAAAGTTTCAGTCACTGGTGACGGGTAAATTTTTAGTGGGAAATCTCAAAGGTTCTAAGCCGGGACGTATTCGATTGAGTTCTGAATCGGGCAATATTAGTGTGCGTTAAACCACTCTAAATATAGTTATTTTTTAAAAGTAAGGTTGACTGAAAGCGCGTTTGGAAAAACTATAGCGCCTATGGCAAAGAAGAAGAAAAAGGCAGCTAAGAAAACTGCCGCGAAGAGTAAAAAGACCGCTAAAAAAGTAACAAAGAAAGCTGCTAAAAAAGTTGCTAAGAAAAAAGCGACCAAAAAGACAGCTAAAAAAGTTGCCAAGAAAACCGCTAAAAAAGTTGCTAAGAAAAAAGTAGCTAAAAAAGCGGCTAAGAAGGTCGCTAAAAAAACGGCGAAAAAGGCTACTAAAAAAGTTACGAAAAAGACTGTCGCCAAAAAGACTACGGCGAAAAAAACCACCAAAAAAGCTGATACTGAAAAGAAAAAAGCCTCCAAAGCTCAAAAGAGTGAAGAGAGAGTAAAAGCTAAAGCTAAAGCTAAAAAGCCTGTAGATGAGGTGGTTGAAGAAGAAGAAATTGAAGACCAAATTGAAGAGATTCAAGAGCCTGAAGAAGTCATCCTCACGGATGCTGAAGGACGAAGACTCTGTAAAATCTTAAACTGCGACCAAGTTGCAGTGGTGGATGGTTTCTGTAGATATCACTATCTTCTCTTATGGAAGCGAATCCAAATCAGAAAGAAAATTCTATCTGAAGGAAAGCTTGAGAAATATATCGAAGAGTTAACGTCTCGTTATCCGAACAAATATCTCGATGTTTTAAGGAAAGACCTTCGAACAGCTCAAGACTTCTTGAATGCGATTCAAGAGCTAGAGATTGATGATTCTGGTGCAGATGCAGAGTACGAAGACGAAGCTCAAAGCTATATTGACGAAGTTCGCGGGATTTCATCAACAGGGTCTGAAGAAGCCACTGACGACGACTACTAGCGCTTGTTAGAACCTCTAAAACTTCGTTGCTTCGGCCTCGTGGTATTAGACATACAACTTCGACCTTGCGACTTGTTTTTGAGATTCTATCTTCGCGCATGAGCAAGACCTCGAACCTTGTAAAACTCTAAACACGACTAATAGATAAAATAGATAAAAACTTATTAGCCTTCGAGAAATCGAAGGCTTTTTTTAGTGGTGATGCTCGCCTTTGCGAATCTTCTTTTGGATTTCTTGGGCCAATTCCGTATCAACGTCAGCTCGATCCATAGCATCCGCAGGAAGTTCTGCTTCTTTGTAGAGATCGTTATTACCCAAACCCAATAGCCGGTCAGCTTCGGCTTCAAGTTCTGTATTTTCAGTAGAATGCATAAAATAGAATGTCTCTCCCTGAAAAGTGATCTCTTTCCAGTTGATCGGGAAGTCTAATTCATCTGTTTTGCCCGAAAAGAAATCATCGAATAAAGCCCCCATAGGGTCCATCAATGAGATCACAAGGTCCCTTGCATTTTTTTTATTCGGATCAAATTCCACAGAGAAAAGGAAGTTGTGTTGTCTCAATCGACCCTCACTGAGGTAACCCACTTTAAATAAGACTTCATTGGTGTAGAAACGCCCTTCTACAAAGAAGTCTCCAGTCTTCGCCTTTTCGGGGTAAGTACTTGAAAAAACTTCAAGAACCTTATCAGAAAACTCTTCTGGAAAGTCCGTCCACTGCAAAGAATTCTGTAATCGTGGTGTCAAATTCAACTCCTTTTGAGCTATTTGAGGAATATCTCCTCTGTGAGCGGTCACCAGATTGACTTATGAGGGGTAAGACCCTATAACTCGGAGCAGCTTTTGCCATAAAAGTGACCTTTAAAGCAACTCAGTAGCATATTACAGCCCTGGATCATAGTAAATTGGAGGCTTGCGATGGAAAACTCGCAAAAATTACAAGAGAATCCAACGTCTAAAGATGTGTCATCTTTTGGAGAGGATTCTGTCGCTCTTCGAGGAGTACAGGGCCTCTATATCTCCACCTATGGCTGCCAAATGAACGTGAACGATACAGAACGTATGTATTCACTTTTGGAAATGCTGAACTACACGCCGGTGACAACTCCTGAACAGGCCTCTCTAATCATCATTAATTCTTGTAGTGTTCGAGAAAAGCCAGTTCATAAAGTTCATTCTGAAGTCGGAAGATACCGAAAGCTCAAAGATAAAAACCCAGCACTCAAAATTGGAGTCGCCGGGTGTGTCGCTCAACAGGAAAAAAAGCGTCTTCTCAGCGATATGCCTCTTTTGGATTTTGTATTTGGTCCAGATAATATCGATCAGTTGCCTGAAATCGTCTCAGATTTGTTAAAAAACGATGAGCGAGTTATGGGGGCAAAGTTCACCCATGGACAAGCTTATCAAGTTGAAACTTTAATTCGTAATCCTGGAGTGAGTACCTTTGTTAACATCACAAAAGGTTGCGATAACTTTTGTAGTTTCTGTGTAGTTCCTTTTACCCGGGGACGCGAAAGAAGCAGAAATGCCTTTATTAACTAAGCCTCGTCGCCCCTATAGTAGTCTCCATTTTGAGATAGTGAAACATACCAAA
>CAZFYV010000338.1:0-4051 GCA_964523195.1 uncultured Pseudobdellovibrionaceae bacterium | reverse complement strand
CTCGAAGAGGAGTTCGAGAAGTCACATTGCTTGGTCAAAATGTAAACTCCTATAAATCCGAGTGTGGAACCAATTTTGCGGGACTTCTTAAAGCTGTAGCTGAAGATACAGATATCGAGCGTATTCGCTATACGACAAGTCACCCTAAGGACTTTGATCAGGAACTCGTTGATATTTCCCAAAAATATCGTTCGAAAATATGTGATTATATTCATCTTCCGGTTCAATCAGGAAACTCTGAGGTTTTGGAAAGAATGAATCGGGGATACACGAGAGAAGAGTATCTCGAAAAAGTAAAGATGATTAAAGATGCGATTCCTGATGTTGCTCTTTCAACGGATATTATCGTCGGATTTCCTGGGGAGACAAGAGCTCAGTGGGAAGACACTGCTAGTTTGTTAGAAGAAGTGGGATACGAAAGTATATTTGCTTTCAAGTATAGCCCGCGTCCTTTTACAAAGGCGGCTAGGTGGCCTGATCAGATTTCTAATGAAGAGAAATCTGATCGTCTACAAAGGCTTTTTGATCTGCAAAAAGATATTTCCGAAAAACTCAGCCAAAGATATTTGGGCGCTACAAAGCAGGTTTTAGTCGAAAATTACGACGAGAAAAAGGGAAATAACAACGGACGCACTACTGAGAACAAATTGACTCATTTTCCTGGCTCTAAAGAGCTTATTGGTCAGTTAGTTGATGTGAAAATCACCAAAGCACTTCCGACCATCCTTCACGGAGAACGCCTACAGTGATTAAAATGAACCTATTCGACTCAAAAGAGTGGATCGAGTTAAAACCCTATGGAATTAGCGTTGGCCCTCTACAAACTCGGCCAGTTTTACTTCTTAAAAACGAAGAAAAAGAGGTTACTTTACCGGTATGGATGATGCCCCACCAAGTAGTGGAAAGCGTCGCAGGTGCAGATGGAGTCAACCTTCCTTCAGGGCCCCACAGTATTACTGCGGAGATATTTAAATCCATGGATTTGAAACTGGATAGATGCGTTTTTAAAGAGCTCAAAGGTCAGCATCAGTACGTTGATCTTTTCTTTCAAGGACATCCCACTCAGAAGAAAATGCGTTTTCGGGCAGCTGAAGCTATGCCTCTATGCCTCCAGCTTAAAACCCCGTTTTTTGCTCAAAGAGAATTTGTTGAGTCTTGTCGGCAACTTGATGCTGAAATCTTCGATGGTGAGGACAAGAATCCTCTTGAAAACCTTTTAAAGCGCCGCCAGGGCGAGCATCTCATGTGATTTGTTGGCGGTTTCGCCAGATTTTAGTGGAAATTTTAGCCTAACTTATATATAAACGTCTATGGCTCTTATCCATAGTACAAACAACAAATCTCCACGCATTCCAGACACTTGCTTTATTGCGTCAAACTCCACTCTCGTAGGCGATGTAGCCCTCGGTGAGAATGTCAGCATTTGGTTTCAGGCCGTCGTTCGAGGGGACGTCATGCCGATTGAAATTGGAGAAGAATCTAATATTCAAGATGGAGCCATCGTCCATGGTACCTATCAGAAGGCTGGAACAGTCCTCGGTAAAAGAGTCTCTGTTGGCCACGGCGCTATCCTTCACGGCTGCTCTGTTGGAGATGAAACTCTGATCGGAATGGGTGCCATTCTCATGGATCACAGCAAAGTTGGAAAACGATGCATAATAGGTGCAAAGTCCCTAGTCACTGAAGGAACTGAGATTCCTGATGGCCACTTAGCCCTAGGAAGCCCTGCGAAAGTGATTCGCCCTTTAAATGAAAAAGAACTCGAATTTGTAGCAAAATCCGCAGATAACTATCTGTTGTATAAAACTTGGTATCCTCAGACCCCCCAACCCCTATCGGAGCCAGAACAATGAGCATTGAGATTAAAGAAGCATTAACTTATGACGATATACTATTAGTCCCACAGATTTCAGAAGTGGTACCTTCCGAAATTCAAACATCGACTTACTTTGCAAAAGATTTGAAGTTACAACTTCCGATTATTTCAGCAGCCATGGATACAGTGACTGAAAACAAAATGGCTCGAGTTCTAGCTCAGCAGGGTGGACTCGGAATTATTCACAAAAATTTAAGTCTCGAAGAACAAGCCTTTGAAGTTGAAAAGGTTAAGAAATACGAATCGGGTATGATTATCGATCCTATTACTCTCGGGCCTAGTCAAAAAGTTAAAGAAGCCTTAGAAGTCATGAGTCGTTATTCCATTAGTGGTCTTCCTGTAACAGAAAATGGAGAACTGGTTGGTATTCTCACCAATAGAGATCTAAGGTTCGAAACTAATATCGAACAACCGATTAGCAACTTGATGACCCATAAAGAAAAACTTGTGACCGTTCCTCAAGGAACCACACTTGAAGATGCCAAAAAATTATTACAAAAACACAGAATTGAAAAACTACCTGTTGTCGACCAGTCTGGTAAATTGAGTGGATTGATCACTATCAAAGATATTGAAAAAGCTCAGGCCTATCCATTGGCCTCTAAAGATAAACATGGGCGCTTAATCGTAGGTGCCGCTGTTGGAATAGACGATGTCTCGAGACAAAGAGTAGATGCTCTGGTTGAAAGAGGTTGTGATGTTATCGTTGTGGACACGGCCCATGGACATTCAATGAATGTTCTAAAAATGGTCGAATGGGTTCGATCGAACCATAAAGATGTCGTTATCGTTGCTGGTAATGTCGTTACAGAAGGTGCGACAAAGGCACTTATCGAACGTGGGGCCGATGTTGTTAAAGTTGGCGTAGGCCCTGGTAGCATATGTACAACGCGAATTGTGGCCGGAGTTGGTATGGCTCAAGTTTCGGCGATCATGGAATGTGGAGCTGTTGCTAAATCCATGGGTAAAACAATTATTGCTGATGGTGGAATCAAATTTTCTGGAGATGTGGCAAAAGCATTGGCCCTTGGTGCTAACACGGTAATGATCGGAAATTTACTCGCCGGTGCTGATGAAAGTCCTGGCGAAACAATCTTATATCAAGGCCGTACTTACAAAGTTTATCGCGGAATGGGATCCCTTGGAGCCATGAAGAAGGGATCTAAAGATCGATATTTCCAAGGTGATGTTGATGATGCTGAGAAATTAGTTCCAGAAGGAATCGAAGGTAAAGTTCCTTACAGAGGGTCAGCGAGTGGGATTCTTCATCAGTTAGTTGGTGGCCTACGATCAGGCATGGGTTATCTTGGAGCAACCGATATTAATGATTTACAAGAAAAGGCAAAGTTTGTGCGAATTTCACCTGCGGGTTTGAGAGAATCTCATGTTCACGATGTAAGTATCACTAAAGAAGCGCCAAACTATCGACTTGAGTAGCAGCTAGAGGAGAATGAATTATGAAAGGTGGAATTGTCGTTTTAGATTTTGGCTCTCAACTGACTCAGCTGATTGCTCGTCGATTGAGAGAAATGGAAGTTTATTCTGAACTTCTCCCTTATAACGCCAGCCTTGAGAAAATAAAAGAACATGAACCCAGCGGAATCATCTTAAGTGGTGGGCCTCAGTCAGTTCATGAAGATACCTCTCCAAAAAGAGATATCAAAGAGCTTGCTGAAATCGCACCGATACTCGGTATCTGTTATGGAATGCAACTTATAGCAAGTGAGTATGGAGGCACCACTGAAAAGACTGAGTTCCGAGAATATGGGGCTCAAATGGTTGAGTGGACTGAGACATTTGGTAATACAGGAAAAGAACAGCGCGTGTGGATGAGTCACGGTGACGTGGTAAAGACTCCTCCTCCAGGCTTTGAGGTTGTTGGAATGTCGAAGAACGGACATCCAGCGGCTCTAAAGGGTGATAAAATGTGGGCTGTTCAATTCCATCCTGAAGTCACTCACACAGAAAATGGCTCTGAAATTTTAAAATCTTTTGTCTTCGATCTCTGTAAGTGCGAACACAATTGGAAACCAGCTGATATCGCAGAAGACTTGATGTCTTCGATCAAAAAGCAAGTTCCAGAAGATGAACATGTTATTGTTGGTTTAAGTGGTGGCGTTGACTCAACAGTTGCGGCAACACTTTTAACGAAAGCTTTGGGACGTGATCGTGTCC
>CAZFYV010000337.1:0-4061 GCA_964523195.1 uncultured Pseudobdellovibrionaceae bacterium | reverse complement strand
ATGGTGAAAACTATATTTTAAATGGATCAAAGACTTTTATTACAAACGCGCCAATTGCGGACTATTTTTATGTCATTTGTAAAGACGTCGATAAAGATGGCAAACCTCTTGGAAAGGGAATCGAAGGTGGATCTGCCTTTGTTCTCGAACGAGGAATGGAAGGCTTAAGTACTGGCTCTCCACTTAAAAAGATGGGCCACCTTAGCTCTCCTACTGGCGAAGTATTTATGGATAACGTAAAGGTTTCCAAAGACTACTTGGTGGGAACGCAAGGCAAAGCTTTTTTAACCATGAAACGGTCTCTCGACGTAGAACGAATTATATTTAGTGGATTGGGCTTAGGTCTTATGCGTTTCTGTCTGGATCAGACGATTAAGTACTCAAAAGAGCGCAAACAATTTGGAGCTCCGATTGCTCATCTGCAAATGGTTCAAGATCATATCGCCCGAATGATGATGACTTACGAATCGTGCAAAACCTACCTCTGGGAAACTTTGCATAAACTCGCCAGCGGAGCCAATGTAAACCTCGAAGCCGCCATTGTGAAGTTAATGATTGGAGAAGGGTCTTCAATAGTCACTAATCTTGCTGTTCAATGCCATGGTGGTTATGGATATATGACTGAATACCTCGTTGAACGCTGCCTACGAGATGCCAAGCTGTTCGAAATTGGTGCAGGGACAAATGAAATCCAAAAGCTAATTATCGCCAAACAGGCCCTAAAAATGGAACAGGTTGAAGCGTAATGGGATTTGATCAGAAGTTTGATTTCTCTGGGAAACATGTTTTTATCACTGGTGGAACTAAAGGTTTGGGTCTTTCAACAGCCGAGGCCTTTGCTAGAGCGGGTGCCAATCTAATACTTGGCTACCGCTCAGACGAAGAGAGTGCGAATAAAGCTTTAAAAGATATTGAAGCTCTCGGCGTTCAGTGTCAGCTCATTAAAGCTGATCTTTCAGCTAGTGATGCTATGACAAACATTTTTTCTGAAATTTCTGCTTTAGATATATACGTTCACAATGCAGCAGCAACCGCATTCAAACCTCTTTTGAAAATCGAGCCCCATCACGTTGAAAAGACCATGAATATTTCGATTAACAGTTTTATCCAGGGCGTGAAGCTTGCGCAACAAAAGATGAATAGCGGTGGAGCTATTATAACTGTGGGTGGAATGGATACGGACAAAGTTGTTTCATTTCATGGTTTATTAGCAGCCGCAAAAGCCGGTCTCGAACAGCTTACAAGGTATTTTGCCCACGAACTTGCTCCCCACAATATCAGAGTCAATGGAGTTAACCCCGGCTTTTTGGAAACTCAGTCTACGCAAATCATGCTTGGCCCTCACTTTGAGAAAATCAGTAAAGCATATAGCGAGAGTTTACCATTGAAAAGACCTGCCAGATTAGAAGAGGTCGCCAATATTATTTTGTTTTTGGCCTCGGACACTTCTTCATGGATTGTTGGAGAAACTATTCGAGCTGATGGTGGATTTCACAGAAGTATCAATTTTTTATAAAACAATGATATCTGATTCCCAGAGCAAGAAAATCACAATATCTAGCGTAAAAAGAGAAACCATTATCCCGTAGATAACCCATTCCAGCTGAATAGGTGTGGGCTCTATTTTAAGAATTTTCTTAATCAAACCACTGATAAAATCACCTTCTTGCGCTCCTCTTTCTGACCAAGGCACACCATTAATATAATTTTCTATATTCGTTAAAATGCAAGTCCCTTGGTTGAACTTCCATTGAAGAATGGTGATCACTTGAGAGCTTAAAAAGCAAATTAAGGCGATAGGTCCTGGTATTATCCAGCCCAAAAGGTTGTAGAGAAGAACAACTAAATGCACATAGTAGACGAGCTTTAATAAAATCTTCTTTTTCATTGGCTACCATGCTATATCACTTAAATACAATAAGCAAACCGGAGGGTCGCGCATGCCTATGGATCAGTTCAAATCTATCGATGATATTGAGTCAATACTAAAGGTGGTTCCTGATTTCCCTAAGCCTGGGATTCAATTTTTAGATATCTCACCGGTTCTGAGAAACCCTAGAGCGTTTAGAGTGCTTATCCAAGAGTTCGAGCGCTCTTTAGACCAAGAGTTTGATAAAATTGCAGCTATCGAATCAAGAGGATTTCTGATCGGGTCTGCTTTGGCACACAACGAGCATAAAGGACTCGTTCTTGTTCGAAAAAAGGGGAAACTTCCTGGGAAGACGATCTCCCACTCCTATGACCTCGAGTATGGATCGGACACATTGGAAATTACTGAGGATGCTATTTCACCAGGTGAGAAGATACTTATAGTTGACGATGTTTTGGCTACCGGAGGAACGGCCTCCGCGACAAAACAGTTGGTTGAAAAAGTTGGCGCTGAAGTTGTAGGGTTCAGATTTTTTATTGAACTTGGCTTTCTAAATGGCCGCGAAAAACTAGGTCGCCCAACAACAAGCCTCATTGTTCAAAATTAGTCGATCAAATATTCTCATTTTAATCACCGGTAAGTGGCTCGAGCCCAAGAACTTTGCGACCTTCTTTAGATAAAGGCTTTGCCTTAGTGGGTTGAATAATTGGGTCCACACCTTTGATAAGTGTTTTAAAATTCATTTCATAATTATCGCGAGCTTTAGGACCAGAACTTTTAAGCTTAGCAATACCAAAAGGTTTAATTTTATCACTCAACCAATATTCAATCACTACTCCTTGCTTTTCCATGCGGGTATAAGTGGTCTCCAATGGGCCAAATTCAAACTGCAAGGTTCTTTTTTCAGTTTTTCGAGCGGCTAACTCTTCAGGAGTAAGCATTTGAAAGTCCTTCATGCTAAAGGGCCCTTCACCTTTGAGTTTTCCTTTTGGAATTTTTTCTGGTCCATACTTTTCGTTCACCAAAAGGTAGCCATCTTCCAACTTCATTTTGTTTCCCATCTGCCTTACAAGTCGAAACTGCTGCCACATTGAGATGGTTTTCATATTGTTTCTTTGTCTAAATAAAATCTCGACCGAAACTTCACCGTCGTTCGAATTCGTAACATACATACTGACCTCCGCGGAGCCAAGGCCAGTGCGAAGAGAGTATTGTCCGCCAGTTCCTTCTGGAAAGCTTTCATTGATACTGTTTTTGGTCTGATAAAAAACAAGGTCGGCAGAGGCATTCCACCCAAAAACAATGAGACACACAAAGAAGAAACAACAATTGCGGCCGGACATCACTTAATAGACTTTTCCATGATCTGATTTCTGCGCTCCAGAGCCTTTTTAGTTTGCTCTAAAGACTTCATTAGCTGATCCAATTGTTCTTGAGAAAGCTGAGGACGAGGAGCACCTTGATTTCCTAAAGGCGAAATTTCTCCGGTCTTAGAGACATCCATCACGGGGATACCATCTTTATTCTTGTTTGCTGATTTACTAGACTGAGTTGCTTGATGATACTTTTGAGGGTTTTTCTTATAATCCTCTATCATTTTTTGAGATTGCTTGATCATTTCACGCATTTGTTTTTGTTGTTTCTCACTAGCTTCCGTAAGCATCTTCAAATCCTCTTCTTCAGTAGGAACTCGAGACTCAGAGGTCACTGCAATTAGTGAAAGACTAAAAATCAACAACAAGGGAAGTGATGCTATGCGCAGAAATCGTTTCATATCAATAGTTTACCACAGGCGAGCTAGCAAAAAATGATTATCTAGAAGTGGGCAGTGATTGACTCACTTCAATACATATAAGATCTTAGACTGCACTCTAATGAGAAACCTATTTAACCGAATTTCATCCGCTGGAGCAATTCATGAAATATATCGTTTCTGGAACTAACAGACCAGGATCAAACAGTCTGAAAATTAGCAAACACTTACAAAGCCTCTACAAAAAACACGGGCACGAATCAGAAATTATTGATTTGCGAGATATTCCACTAGAGAAGCTCGACGGCTCTCAATATAGCAAGCGTGAAATGCCGGAGTTTGAACCCTGGATCGACAAAACTTTGAACGCTGACTCGTTCCATTTAGTAGTTCCTGAGTACAATGGTTCTTACCCTGGTATCTTAAAATATTTTATAG
>CAZFYV010000336.1:0-4084 GCA_964523195.1 uncultured Pseudobdellovibrionaceae bacterium | reverse complement strand
GGCTATGGCTATGAAACAGGTTAAGGTACTGACCAAACTTCTAGACATCCATTGAACAGAAAAACGGGTCGAAAACTGAGACCATTTAACTTTACCCAATGTCCGAACCAATAAAAATCCAGCCCCCATACTAAGTATTCCTGCCACAAAAAAAGCAGCAAAAAAGAGAGAACCAATAATCCACGAATTAGACTGCCATACAGCTAATCCATAATAGAAAACCAAGAACGGTAAGAACCAGAGCATTGCTTTAAACTCAAAAACAATTTTGGGCTGAGAGTTTTCTTGAAACAAAGCCTGGACATTCAAATTCTTTAAACGGCTCATTAAAGGCAAACAAATGAACATTGAACCTAAGCTACCAATCAAAAAAGCAATTAAACCTACTTGAAAAGTGAACTTGAACTCCATATCAAATGGCAGAATATCAGCACTCAAATGGCCGAAGAGGGGCAGCAGCATAAAAGAGAGTACGATTGCAGGCAAGGCTGAAAGTGCCCCAAGAATCAGAACCTGAGTCAGATAGATCTGCCGTGCTTGCTTGGGATTTAGACCGAGACTAATGAAAATCGCAATATCTTTTATTCTTTGATTCAAGTAATTCCTAAAAATATATGCAGCACCAATCGCAGCCAAAAAAAGAGCAACCAAAGAAGATAAACCAAGATAGTCATTCAAGTATCCAATAACTCTTGAAGTTCTTTGTGCAGCAGATTGGTGCGTGTAGATCCTTAAGCCTGGGTCATCGAGCTTTTCGGTGAAGGCCTTTTTAAACTCGTGCTCAAGATTTTCACCACCGAACTTAAAAAGCCTTGAGTACCAAATCGTAGCTCCTTTAGTGATCAGTCCTGTGGAGTTAAAATGTTTTTCACTAATGTAAATTCTGGGAGCAAGAGCCCCTCCTGTCATTGTATTACCGGTATCGTAGTTAATGACATCGCCGATAACAAAATCAGAATCACCAATTCTTAGCTTTTCTCCGACTTTAACATCTAGTTGCACGAGGATTTCTGGATACACCCAAATAACTGGATTGCCATGCAAGTCGCCTAATTCTCCACCTTTGATTTCTCTACCGTCACCCATCTCTAAGTGTCCATAGAAGGGGTAACTTTCGTCGACGATCCTTAAGTTCACCAATCGACTCACTGAAGAGCTTGCAGCCATGGAGTATAACTCTCGCATATATGAGACCTCATAGGCTTCTTGCTTTTCGGCCAAAGTGGATTCGACCTCTTTTACTTCTTTCGGTGTCAAATCTCGCCGGGCAGAAATAGCTAAGTCTGCTCCCAAATATGTTTTCGAGCGTAAGTTCACAGAATTTGAAATTGAGTCTTTGAAAGCTTGTAAAGTTACAAAACCGGCTAAACCAATTGAGAGATTAGCAATAAATATAATAGCGAATTTTTTGTTATTCAGAAGCTCTCTTAAAGCCCATTTAAAAATCATAGTTCTAACCGACTTTCAACAGGCTTAAGAACTCCATCTTGAAGCAACAATTTTGAATTACAACGATCTGCTAGTAATTGGCTGTGGGTAACTACCAGCATCGTCATATCATTATGAGCGACTAAATCAAAAAGTTCGGAGACAACTCGATCACCTGTATCGGAATCAAGATTTCCCGATGGTTCATCGGCAAGCAACAAAGACGGCTTAGGCGCAATAGCTCTTGCAATTGCTACTCTTTGACATTCACCGCCAGACAACTGATGGGGAAAATGATCTAACCTATGAGACAGTGACAACTGCTCCAAACAAGCAGCGGCTCTTTCTCTCGGATTCTCCATCTTAAGAATCTCCAGTGGAAGTGCAACATTTTCGAGAGCAGTTAAATGTTTCATCAAATGAAACTGCTGAAAAACCAATCCAATTTTTTGTCCGCGATATAGAGCCAGTTGCTCTTCATTGAGGCTTCCTAAATCATTCCCATCTACGGAAACTTTGCCACTAGTAGGTTGATCTAAACCTGCAAGCAACGAAAGCAATGTCGACTTCCCGCTACCCGACTGGCCGATAATAGCTAGGGTTTGCCCTTTAGTGACTTCCAAATTTAAGCCCTTTAAAACATCAACCTTGCGGTCCCCTTGGGAAAAACTCTTTTTAACATTTTCAGCGTGGAGAATCATAGCCTGTCCTTTAGAAACTTAAATAAAGTTTCGGTAATCACAATATGTCCATCTTCATTGGGATGTATGCCATCAGGTAAATTTAGTTCCCGCTCGCCGCCAACACCTTCAAGTAAAAAGGGAATGAGGTCGACTTTCATTTTCTTAGCTATCCTGGGAAACATATTTTTGAAGTCTTTCGTATACTTCTTTCCATAGTTGGGAGGGATTTGCATTCCAGCCAAAATAATTTTCACGTTCTTGCTTTGCGCATATTCAATAGTTTGAACCAAATTCTTTTCAGTCGTTTTGAGATCAAAACCTCGCAAACCATCATTGCCACCTAGAGCGAGAATCACCAGATCAGGCTTACCCTTTAAGAGCCACTTTAAACGACCAGGAGCACTTGCCGAAGTCGAACCACCAATGCCAGCATTAATAATTTCGAGTTCTGGAAACCCATTTTCTCGCATTTTTTTCTGGAGTAGAGCTGGGAAAGCATCCCCTTTAGCGACACCATACCCCTCAGTCAAAGAATCACCAAGCACCACAATCTTACTAAGCTTTATCTTTTTTGCTTCTTTCGCTTTATTGGCATAAGTGGCCTCAAAGACAAAAGCTACAAATAAAAATGCGGCAACTGAAAGAATCATTTTTGGTTTGTATTTATGAGAAAGGTAAATCTGACTTTTCATAATTCGAAACCACTCCCATTCATTAAAATCCCATCCAACAAAAACTCAACCCCATTACAATACTACAAAACTATGCCCATTGGCAGCCGTAAAACTGAACAAAGGTACTAGCCAAGCGAGCATTTGGGACAATAGCTTACCCAATCCAAAGGGTTCTTGTTAACCTAACAGTGCGATGTTTATGGATGTATTCAAAAACGCAACTAAGACCCTATATCTCATTTTGATTTGCTGTGTGATGTTAACAGTATGTAAAAAAAGTTATGGGCAAACCTATCTGAACCAGGATCCCCGAGGTTATGGCGTTGGACTCGTCACTGGGTCATTTCTTCCACTCGGTATAAGTGGAGTAAGGGATCTACTTCCGATATGGGGTGTTAGGCTCGCCCATCCTTTTCGTCGAACACAACTTGAATACGTTGGCACCTCGGCAAAAGCCAAAGGAGTCACTTACTATCACGGTTTCGTGAGTTTAAGAAATCCAATTCGCGTCCCTAACCAACTCTTTGTTGGCCATTGGATTATTGGCCTGGACTACCATACGTGGAAACGCAAACCTACTAAGATTTTTAAAATTCAGTTTCCCTTTCGCTACTCCAGTGGCTGGCACCTCGGTTTTGGAGCACGAGTGCCGGTAAGTCCCAACCTGAGCTTCAGAGGTGACTTTCGCTATGGATTTGGCCCAGGCGATCAGTTAGTCGTAAGCCTGGGATTTGAGTATCTGTTTCCCACCAGCGAATAGACTTTCCTGACTTTTTTGAAGACCTTAGTCTTGGGCGCGAATGACTTAACTAAGTGAATCATGAGATTATTTCTATGGAGATGATCATATGAAATTTGCACCTTTGTTTCTCTTAATTTCGCTATTTATTATCGCACCTCAAACTAAAGCTAATGTCGTTGGAGCTGATACGCAAAACTTCAACCCCTTAACAAGTGGTTTGGATTTTGTCACAGTTCACTCATCCGAGACACTCCAACCTGGTGTGATCAATACAGGATTGTTCTTTAACTATGCAGTTAACTCTCTTTCAAATATTGAAGATGTCTCGACCCAAAGTCGCGATGAAATCATTGATAGCCTGATTTCCATGGATTTAAACTTCGGTGTTGGCTTATTGAAGAATTGGGAAGTTGGATTTAGCTTTCCACAAGTCCTCAACCAAGACGTCGACAGCCCAGCTTTTAGAGCACAGTTTGAAGAAACAGGTTCGACTGAGATAAGAGCCAATACCAAGTTTCGATTTTGGGGAGATTCAGATGGGGGTGGCGCAGTCATAC
>CAZFYV010000335.1:0-4115 GCA_964523195.1 uncultured Pseudobdellovibrionaceae bacterium | reverse complement strand
AAACCAAAACTTTCGAATTGCCATTTTATAAAAAAGGCGATCCACTCCCACCTCCAATAAAGATTAATAATAGTGGTATAACTGTCGTGGGCTGCAACATCCATGATTCAATGCGGGCATACATAGTCTCATCACCGAGCCCTTTCCATGGAGTGACTAATAGCTCAGGACTCATTAGAATTGATAATCTTCCAAAAGGTAAGTTCAGACTCGAGGTCTGGCACCCCGGCCTCCCAACTGGATCAAAGCCCAAAGCGTTTTCTGTCGATACAAACAAATCATACCAATCACCACCTACTATCAAGCTGAATGCAAAACCATTGAGTGATTTTTGATTCAATTTTTAAATAGTTAGTGATATAAGTAGATTAGATATCAACATGACTGGTCATAATGGGTACACGTAGAGCGCAAGAAGAAAAACTTCTTATAGAAAAAATCCAACAGAAAGAGCCTTCTGCACTTTCTACTCTCTACGATCGATATCAAAACATACTTTTTGGTCTGATCGTTCAAGTTATCAAGGTCAGACCTGAAGCCGAAGATGTTCTCCAGGAAGTCTTTATTAAGATTTGGAAAAAAGCCCATCAGTTTGATTCTAAAAAAGGAACCGCGTTTTCCTGGATTGTTACTATTGCTAAAAGAACTGCTATTGATAGGCTTCGCTCAAGAACCTCTAGATCGTCCAAGGAAGTTGACAACAAATCGGAAGATATTGATTATTCGAGGCATATAGACAATGGACAGGACTCCCCTCAGGACGTGGTCGAAGCTCAACAGAAAAAAGAAGCTATTTCAAAAGCTCTTGAAAAAATCCCAGAAGAACAACGAATTCTTATTGTAATCTCCTTCTTCGAGGGAAAAACTCACACAGAAATTTCTGAACTCTTGAATATTCCACTCGGCACAGTAAAATCAAGAATTCGCCTGGGGATGATTAAACTTCAATCAATACTAGCAAATAAAGAGAGTTTGGTGACCGAATGAAGCAAGAAGCCTTTGAGGAACAAGCCCTACTATATCTCTTTCATTCTCTAGACGAAGAGGAATGCCTCAAGTTTGAGAAATATCTTAACAAAGCTTCAGAACCTCAGATTCAGTTTTTTGAATCGATGCGCTCGATCAGCTTTCAGATGGAAACTGCAGTACCAATACAGACGCCAAGGAAAGTTATCAAAAAACAATTGCTAGAGTCGATACAGGATATCGAGATGGGTGCACCGGCGACTGAGACTCCTACAGAGACTCTCAAAAATTCTGAAACCACACCTAAAAAACAAGAAGTCGAAAAAATCGAAATCGCGAAATCGCAGGATCCTCCTGAGCCTTCTGTTAAAACCGATTCTGTTAATGTTGACTACAATGAGAGTCCTGACTTCGTGATTAAGGCCTATAAACTCTTGAAGTTTGAAGAGCCAATGATTGCATTAAGTGCTTTTGTGTCGATGTTCATCTTGAGTGTTATTCTCATTGGCTTGGTTTCTCAGAAAAACAGCCTTATTGATAACAAAAATTTAGAAATTTCCAACTACAAAGCGGAACAAGTAAAACATGAAGACTTTTTAAGCTACCTCAATGACCCCAAGGTAAAAACTGCGGTCCTAAGATCAAACCGATCTAAAGATCAGATATCTGGAACGTTTTATTTTAATGAAACAACTGGAAAAGCCATGGCCGAGTTTAACAATTTAGATATTCAACCTGAGGGTAAAACCTACCAGCTGTGGGTCATCGTAAAAAATAGACCGATGAGCTTGGCAACATTCAAAGCTGACAAGAGGTTGGGTGCAAGGTTTCTAAAATTTGAACAGTTTGGCCAAGAGACAGTAGATGGCTCGGTTGAAGTCGCATTAACTCTTGAGCCAGAGGGAGGGTCTACGAAACCCACTGGCCGTAAATTAATCGCTGGAAAATTCTAATTAAACTCTTTTCATTATTCTCGGATCTATAACCATACCGACACAGTGCTTTGAGCTGTGAGGGTCAACTAGTATAGGGATATACTCCCCGGTTTTGAACTCTTTCTGCATATGACTCATATAAACATTACCCTTGGCGATATAAGGGTTTCTTTTCAATTCGAAATAAATATTTAAAATCCAAATTTTTCCGATTTTTGAACCCTGCCGCTTTCTTGCCACAGCAAAACCTAAGACTTTTGCTTTGACAGGAATCCAATTAGCCACTGTCCTGTGTTCATGAGTCATAAGTAAATATATAACCCTGTACATAATGAGCAAAAGTATCGCAATCGAAGTTAAAACGATCTGTTGCTGATTCGAAAACTCCATTGTTTTTAAAATATATCTGATCTGCTCTTCACCAAATAGGACGTAGACAACACTGGCAACAAGAGCTGTGACAATAAGGTCATAAAAAAGAATCGAGCCCAATACTGAGCGCTTTAAACGGTATCTATGTCTCCCTGAGTTTGTATTACCGGAGGAACTCTCAAAGTCGTCTCGAAATGAGTTAACTCGCTCCCCATTTAGGATGATGATATGTCTTCGAAGTTTCGCCATTTATTTTATCTTAGCGCTTGTAAACAACTAAGATTATTAGTTTGTAGACAATAAAGACTATGGTCTAGTTAACTTAAAAGCATGGCTTTTGAAGCCGATAAGAAGGTATGGATTTGTCGAATTACAAAATTCTAGTTATAGAAGACAGCCCGGAGTATCAAACACTTATTAGAAAGTCTCTTGGACAGTCTGAAAGCCACTCCTATGTCGGGACACTAGAAGAAGCTAGAGCGATTTTAAAGCAGGATTCACAACAATTCGACTTAGTCTTGCTGGATTTAGTCCTCCCCGATGGATTCGGCTTTAGGTTTTTCACTGAAATGAAAGACGAACTAAATATTGGAACAACTCCCGTCGTAGTTCTTACTGTAAAAGGCGAAATATCCGACAAAATAGCCGGCTTGAATCTTGGTGTACACGACTATATCACTAAGCCTTTTGATCTAATGGAGCTCAATGCTCGAGTTAAGAATCGAATTGAACTTGTTAGGGAGCTGAATCAGCAGAAAAGAATCAGCAAGCTAGGCAATCTTAGCCTAGATAAGGATAGTTACGAGGTAAAAATAGAAGGTGACTCTGAAACAATCAAATTTGATTTGAGTCCCCTTGAGTTCAAACTCTTAAGCTATTTTTGCGAACAAAAAGACATGGTTCTAACTCGGGAAACCATACTTGATAAAATTTGGGGATCTGGCAGGAATGTACTGGACCGAACTGTCGACTCCACGATTGCTTCAGTTAGAAAAAAGACCAAACATTGGGACCACAACATACAATCGATCTACGGCGTTGGATATAAGGTCACGGAAAAGAAGATTCAAAACAAAACTCCTAGCCTAACCACTGACCATAAACTTGAAATCAGTCATAAGAAAGTAATGACCCGCTTCCATAATGATCAGGAGCTTTTTTCGTCGGTTGGTAAGCTGTTTTTGGATCAAGTTGATGATCAAATATTATCTATTAAAAACCACGTAAGAGCTAAAGATTGGTCACAAGCTGCTAGAATTGCTCATCAACTCAGAGGTGCAATGCTCAACTTTTCAGAGCAGCACAATGAATACTATGAAAACATTGAAAAACAAATATCTGATGGTCAAGTTGATAGAAAAGATTTAGAAGTGTTTCTCGAACATGCTTCTCAAACAGCCCAGTGGATAAATAACCATATTCAAAAAAAATCTGCTTAATCCGATTTGAGCCAATTCTCTAGCTGCTCTGATTTTGTGAGCCTAAATGTTGGGACACCTTTATCCTCATAGTCTTTTAAGGTTTGTTTGTAATCCCGCAACATTCTGCTTCCGTTAAAAATGAGCCACAAAAATGGCCCTTGCTTCTCAGTCAAGGTTCGCTTTAATCCAATCTGTTGTTTACTTCTAATAAAATTTCTTTTGAGAGCTGTAAAAAATGGAAGATCAATCCAAATCATGGTGTCCACTCTGTCACAGATCAAATCATAAACTTTTCTATAATGTCCCTCATAGATCCAACGACCTTTTTCAGTCATTCCATCGATTTTTTTTCGAAACTCCTCGACTTCTACTTGCCCTTCCCCTTCGACCCAGAAGTAACGATCTCCCTCGATATGTGGTA
>CAZFYV010000334.1:0-4131 GCA_964523195.1 uncultured Pseudobdellovibrionaceae bacterium | reverse complement strand
CCACAAATTCCCCTGTGGGGCTTTTTTTTACATGGGGTGTTTGTCTAAGACTTTAAGAACGACCCTTCGATTTTGGTCTTGGTTGGCCTTGATCGGCTGACCCTTGTCTGTTCGGTTTGGCAAGATCGGACGTGTTTCTCCAAGTCCAATAGTAAGAATCTGATCTCTTTTAAATTTGTATTTTTCAAAGAGCCTTGCGACTGCTGTTGCTCTAAGTGATGAGAGTTCCCAATTAGATGCAATAATACCTTTGCTTATAGGAACGTCATCGGTGTGGCCTTCTATCAGGAACTTTTTGTTTGGCGCTTCTGTGTCTAAAATCTTTAGTAGTTGCTGCATCAGAACCGTGGCGCCTTCTCTCAATTTAAAAGACCCGGAGGTGAAAAAGAGGGTCCCTTCGAAAGTAATTGTAATCCCGGTTTTTTTCACTGTGATTTTAACTTGGTCTTCGAGACCCTTTTCTTTAATCAACTGTTTGATAGTGTCGCCTAAGTCTTCATAGGGTTTCACCACTTCTCCACCAAAGTAGAGAGCTGCTTGTTCTCCAGTTTCTGCAAATTGCTCTTCATCGAAACTCGACATTGAAGTCAATAGTGCAAAAAATCCCATAAGAAGAGTCATCATATCAGCGTAACTGATTAGCCAAACACCTTCAGTGTCATTGTGAGCGGGGGGAGCTTCTTCTTCTAGAAGAAAGTCGTCACCATTATGTTCTTGGTCTTCCAAGTTTAACTCAGCCATTCGTTACCTTTATGCCGCTTCTGATTCAGCTGGTGCGTCGTCTGAAGGAGAACCCATCGCCAATCGCTCACTTGGTAGAAGATAACTTTTGATATTTTCTTCAACTAGTAATGGGTGCTTCTTGGCGCGAATCATTTTTATGCCATCTATAACCATGGTTCTCATGGTTTTATCTTGGCGATTGAATTTTGATAAGTTTTCTCCAAGGGGAATAAAAATAAAGTTCGCAATTGCGATCCCGTAGAGTGTTGCAACAAGTGCAACGGCCATGGCTGGTCCGACACCCTTGATGGCGTCAGCTCCACCTAGGTTTTGCATGAGTGATACCATCCCAACAACGGCTCCTAAAAGTCCAAAGGCAGGAGGAAATTTTGCTAAGGTCGTAAACATATGGGCGTCTTCTTCATATCTCTTGTGGTGAGTTTTAGCCCGCTTCGCTAAAATAGTGTCGATTTCATGAGACGAGAGACCACCTTCGATAATTAGCTCTACGGCTTCACGAAGAAAATGATTTTTGATTTCGTCTTTCTTTTGCCCCAAGTAGCCTTCACTCTCGCGGTAGCCCTTTGATAAATCAACGATTTCTCTAATAAGCTCCGCATATTGCTGTTGGGTACCTTGAAGGATTTTATATAAGAAAATCTTTGAGAGATTAATTATGTTTTTAAATGAAAAACTCAGCAAGGTCGCTGCGAGGGTGCCACCGAGAACGATCACGGCTGCGTGCCAGTCTAGAAAGACTATAGGGTCCTTAACCGACGTCAGTGCAACGATTAAGAAGACGACGATTGCGAGTACTAATCCAACTATTGATGATCCGTTCAAAATCTTTCTCCTGGTTTCTCTTAAAAAATATCGGCCATTCCGAAGCCTGGTTAGAGTCTAGAAAAGGAGTAAGATAGTACAATTACGGACTTTTAGAAGGGGGTGGTTAAGACTAAGGAAGTAAAACTTAGGTCGTGTCAAAATTTCCACAGAGTCATTGGTTTTGAAAAGGGCCAGGGACCTAGTGTCTCTCAACTATCCGATCTAGAATAGAGTTGTGGATAGAGTATCTTCAGAAAATATCATTGTAAGTTCGCCCGCCGATCAAAAGGTTATCGAGCAGGGGCACCAGTTAGGTGATTGGTTCATCTTTCGTGATGAACGCCACTTTGGTCCCTTGAGTTCGAAACAGGTGAGTCGTGCGCTACTAAAGCGTTACGTCTCCATCGAGCACTTTATTTGGAGGCCTGGTTTTCACGATTGGGTTCCGATTAAAGATGTTGAGTGTTTTAGAGCCTGTGGAACGGACACCATTAAGAATATGACCGACGACGATTTTTCGAGGCTTTCGAGATTAGGCTCTGTCGATAAAGTCAACTTTTCCACAGATGGAACTGATCTCAGTTTTACAGAACAGCTTCATAACAATGTAGATATTATTTTAGATGATATGGTTTCACAGAGATTCTTGAAAAGAATTTCTAAAGCACTCCCTGAAAAATACAGAGAGAAATTGGATAAGACCATTGATGATATTGGTTTGTCCCGTTCTGAGTGGATGTTCAAGAGAGCATCAATTATTCTTTTTGCAGTAACAGTACTATTCGGTATGGTTCTAATTCTATCCACAGCTAGAGATAAATCATTTATCGAAACTCTGCCTAAGGATACTCAGACTCAACTTTACAATGTAAGTGCGATTCCATTGGATATTACTGAACCAGCATTCACTATGATGTTGAGAGACCAGAATGCTAAGGATCCAACTCTTGTTGGTGCAACTAATTTACCAATTGGATCTGATATTAGCATCGAAATTATGGGAGACCCTCAAAGTCTTTTAGGAGCCCATCGTTTTGCAAAGACCTACCAGTTTAAGTTGAGTTCGAAGATATTTCAGTCGGACCCAATCCGTGAAGTGACTGGACAGTTTGTGCCACCTGGCTATTACGATGTCTTTGTAA
Source organism: uncultured Pseudobdellovibrionaceae bacterium (assembly GCA_964523195.1). Lineage (GTDB taxonomy): Bacteria > Bdellovibrionota > Bdellovibrionia > Bdellovibrionales > JAGQZY01 > JAUHWN01. The sequence continues at coordinate 1,441 of CAZFYV010000334.1, read as the reverse complement.
GTTGTAAGGCTTGTGGGGCCAATCAAGAAAACCTAGAGCTATTTCGACAGAGATACTTGTTTGGTGTTCAAGATTTACGTGTTTATAGAACCGATCTACTTAACTTTCATCAGCAAACAAGAAAGAGTGCGCGCCTAGAGTTAGATGAGCTTATTGATATCCAATCGAGCCTTAGGGATCAATATCAGACTTCTGTTGATACTTTTGTTAAGTTTTCGAGTGCTAAAGATGTTGTGGGTTGGAATAAAGCTTCAGCGGATTGGCTGCCGGTACAGAAAAAGCTTATAGAATTGTTTGAACAAATGAAGTCTAGAGAGTTCACGGAAAAGATTTACTACCTTGAAATCTATGAGCGAATGCGTAAGTTATCGCAGCAGATTTTTGAACTCCATATGATGCAAGATAAGATTATTAATGAGCCCAGCTCTGTGCAAAGTCTGGTGAATTTGACGTCTGAGACTTCGTCTCAAGTTAATTTAAGTCTCCTTTTTGAGAAGTCACAACTAGACTTAATGAATGCCAATTATAGTAAATCAAAAGGTCTGCCATCGAAGGCTGGTCTTAAAGTGAATGACCTGTAGGGATATAAAAGGTTAGTTATGGAAAACGAAAAGAAATCTAAAGCAACAGTTACTTCAATCGAGCAGGCTGCTCGAAAGTTCAAAGATGGCGACTCGTCCATCGTTCCCGAAGGCATTGAGCATACCGACATCAAGAAACTTCGAGAATCCCTAAGTCAAATTGATTGGAATTATGAGACTCTTTTTGAAGATATAAATGGATTTTTAGAGACCCATGAAAAAAGTGTGAAAAAGCTAGAAACTTCTGAGCAGGAAAAAGCACGAATTCAATCCGATTTAGCAAAATCTAAAAGACAAGTTCAATTACTTACAAAGTCTATGGGTGAAACCAGAAAAGAAGCTGAGCAAATTAGACGATCCTATCAAGGACGTATAGATGAGCTCATTTCTGTTAAGGTTGATCTTCAGAAGAAATTTAGATCAGCGAGTGAATCGAAGCGCCTTATCGAGAAAGAACATAGAAAGGTCGTTGAGACTCACAGACGAAGAGCTGAGGAGCTTCATGCGACAAGAAAGCAGTTGGATTCACTACAAACTCAATTTAATTCTCTTAACTCTTCATTTGCTGAAAAGCTAGAGAAGTTCAAAGAGAGTTTTAGAGAAAAGCTTTCGGTAAAAGAAAAGAACGTTGTTGCGCGCGTTGAGCGTATTACAAAAGAGCGCGATCACTTACAAAAACATATCAACCAGTTGATGGGTGATTACTCGTCTAATAATGATCAGCTGGTAAAGCTTAAGCAGAGAGTTACAGAGCTTCAGGATCATAGAGATAATCTTTCTAATGCAAAAAAGACTTTAACTGGTCAGCTCGAAGAAAAGACAACTCTGCATAATCGTCTCAAAGAGGAGATGTCTGAGCT
>CAZFYV010000333.1:0-4145 GCA_964523195.1 uncultured Pseudobdellovibrionaceae bacterium | reverse complement strand
CTCTCCTAGAATTTGTTAACTCGGATGAGATTCAATCTAGAGAAGAAAAGAAGTAGGAAGATTTCTGGCGAGAAGCAATTCAGACTATGGAGCTTTTAGACAGCTGTTAAAGAGTTAAATAGGTCAATGTCTCAATTTGAGATTTGCTTTTAAATATGGCCATTTGGCTCAAAATTGCCAACACTTGTGCCGATTTTATACATATACTCTTAGTAATGAGAGGGAGGTAAAAGGCGTGAGATATATTTCCTTAATATTTATAGCCTTAGGTTTAATCTTTGTTTCACAAGAAAGTTTGGGTAATACTACTGGAACTACTCCAGAAGCAATCCAGGCACAAAGATGCTCAACACTACAGTCGGAACTCAACGAACAATATGACATCGTTACCAAAAGCTGTGCCGATGCAGGAATTCAAGATTTAAATTCTTGCGGACAACAATCTTCTGATTGTGAATCTCTGACCTTTAACGAAGATGAGTGCATTGAAGCATCCACTCTTAATCGAGAGACCTGTCGATCAATTGTCCGCACTCAAGAATCAGGAAGTACCGATCCTGATCTTTTTGAAAACAATAAATGTGCTGAACTCGCTTCTCAAAGCATGGATGGTATTCGCGACCAACTAAATGATACTCAAGATGAACTGACACAGGCTCGAAGTGAGTTAGCGGATGCAAATTCAAGTTCAGCAAATAATGCTAATGGTTTGATGGATGCAATGAAATCAATTCAGGAAGCTCAAAATCAAGCCAACCAACAGAAAATGCAAGCAGCCCAACAACGTGATGAACAAATTGCCCAGGCCCAAGACCAAAGACGACGGGCACTTGATGCAGCCGACGAAGCTGACCTTGAGATTATGAAACAACAGGCAGAAATCAGAGCCAAAGCAGCAGAAAATGCGATTAAAATGTCGAGCGAAATTGCATCTTTAAAAATTGATTGCTTAACAAAAGCCGAAGAAAAGTTAGCCGCAGAAAGAGCAGTCCGCAATAACGCTGCCTTAGGCAGATCTTTAAAAGAGAAATCTTTAGGTAGCATGATCGGTGGCAACAAAAGGTTCGAAGATCGTTACAATACCTACAAGAATGACTGTATGAGTAGTGAGATCACTAGTGAAAAAGCGAAAACTTTAGAGATCGCAAACAACGCAGCAATCGTTGCTGCTGAAGAGCAAATGATGATCACTCAACAAGCCAAAGAAAAAGCCATGAGACGCCTGGCTGGTGAGGAATTGATGGCTGCAGAAGCCATGCAACGAGCTCAAGTAACTTATGACATGGCTGTTCAGCAGGCCGATATGACGGCTTCACAGGCGCGAACTCAAGGTATGATTGGTGCCCTTCAAGGTATGGTACAACCTGGTGGTGGTGTTCCGGGAGTCGGTGGAAACTCTTCTGGAAGCCCGCAGATGCAGGCTGCTCAAAATAACGTTGCAGATTTAACCAGAGAACGACAGATTCTTAGATGTAAGCAGAGATGTGGAGCATTGCTCGGTGGTCGAGACAGAAGTTCAGGTAGCGGTGGTGACATCGAATCAGCCCAAGATCACTTAAATGCCGCCAGAGCTGCAGCAAACTCTTACAATAGGCGTTGTGATCAAGCTGCTGCCAATTGTACAGGAGCAAACGCTATCAATTGCTCGAAATTCACTCAGTTCAATACCGCAAGTAGATCCCCGTCAGGAACGGGAAGGACAGAAAACTAGTTAATATCTTCTGCGTAAAACTTTGCTTTACAAAGGGCGGCAACCACTAAAAAGGGCCGCCTTTTTTTATGTCTTCTGCTAGTATAGGACGATGATTACTATCCTATTCAGAATGGGCCCTAGAAGGTCCTACGAGGCAGAACGCGTATGAAGAGTCTGAACTTAAAAAAGATCCTGGTCGTAGGTCTAGCGTCTATTGTTCTTGGTGGATGCATTGCCATTGGAACTGTTGTTTTACTCGCTAGAGACCTTCCACAAATTTTCTCTATGGAAGATTACAAACCACTTTTAGTTTCAGAGGTCTACTCTCGAGATAAAAGAAAAATTGGTGAATTCTTTAGAGAACGTCGTCGCCTTACGGCCTATAAAGATATTCCCAAGCAAATGATTGAAGCTCTAATCGCTGCGGAAGACGAATCCTTTTTTGATCACGGTGGAATTAACTATATGGCCATTATGCGAGCCATGATCGCAAACATCAAAGCTGGTAGAAAAGTCCAAGGTGGATCCACCATTACCCAGCAGCTAGCTAAAACCCTATTTTTAAGTCCCGAGAGAACCTACACTCGTAAAATAAAAGAAGTCATTCTTGCTTACCGAATTGAGGAGAACTTCACAAAAGAGCAAATTCTATTTTTGTATCTCAATCAAATTTACTTCGGGCAAAGTGCCTACGGCATTGGAACCGCTGCCAAAACTTATTTCAGAAAAACTGTTCAAGAATTAACTTTGCCAGAGATGGCGATGCTTGCTGGTCTTCCCAAAGCTCCAAGTGCATTCTCTCCTGTTAGAAATCCAAGCCGCGCAAAAACCAGACAAAAATATGTTCTTGGTCGAATGGCAGAGGTGGGTTTTATAACACCAGAGGTTTCGGAAGCAGCCATGGCCGAACCGCTAAAAGTCTATTACCGGAAAGACTTTGGTGAAACCGGGCCGTTCTTTGTGGAAACCGTTCGCCAAATTCTTTTTGAAAAGTTGGGTGAGAAAAAAGTTTTAGACGAGGGCCTTCGAGTTTACACCTCTTTGGATTACGAGGCACAAAAGTCTGCTGAAAAAAGAGCAGAAGAAGGTTTACGCGGATTAGATAAGCGCCAAGGTTACCGCGGTCCTCTTAAAACTCTTGAAGCAGAAGAGAACATTCAAGCGTTCCTAGAAGAATCACAGAAAAAATATTTTAAAGAAAAACAAGATTTCATCACTATTGATCTTGAAGGAAACACTGAGCAGCCCGGTGAGTTCGCACTCTTCCAGGAAAAAAATGATGAAGGCGAGGTTGTTAAGACCATTCCGCCTTACCTTAAGCGCAGCCAAATTGTAGATGCTGTGGTAACCAAGGTTGATGATAAATGGGGTCTTGTTTATGTAAACTATGCTGAAGGACAAGGTATCATTGATATTGAAACCATGGGTTGGGCCAGAAAACCAAATCCTGAAGTAAAATATAACTATGAACCTTTTATCGAAAAGCCTTCTGAAGCTCTTAAGGCTTTAGATGTAATTCAGGTAAAGATTGTTAATCAACGATTTTACTCTTCGAGGCTCGTAAAAGAACTCAGAGAGCTAAAGAAAAAACGAAAAGACAAATACGAAAGACCCGAGGACCTTCCTAAATTTAACGAATGGACTCTTCTTGAACTGGAACAAGAACCCAACACTCAGTCAGCCCTCATAAGTTACGATCTTAAGACTCAAGATATTCTTGCCATGGTTGGCGGATACGACTTTAAAAAGAATGAGTTCAACAGAACGATTCAAGCAAAACGCCAGACAGGATCTTCATTTAAAGTTCTTGTCTATGCGGCGGCTTTAGAAAAAGGTTATACACCGGCTACGCTCGTAACAGATTCGCCGATTGTTTATGAAGACGAAGTTGATCCTGAAACCGATGAGGGTCAGGAAAAAATCGATAAAAAAACCTGGAAGCCTCACAACTACACTGGATCTTTCAAAGGTGATGTTCTTTTCAGAAATGCTATGAAGAGATCACTCAATATTCCGACAATCAAAATTCTTGAAGATGTAGGTATTGATTGGTCCATCGATTTTGCAAGACGAATGGGGATTTTTAGTCCACTCAACAAAGACTTGTCTTTAGCTCTAGGTTCTAGTGGTGTGACATTATATGAAATGACAAAAGTGTTTGCTCAATTTGGTCGCCTTGGAAAACGCATTCGCCCGGTTATGATCCACAAAGTAGATTCGCGAATGAATGAAGAGCTTCTTGGGCAGATCTCTCTAGATATTCGCTTTGAAAGTGAAATCACAGCTCTAGAAGAAGAATGGACCCTAAAGCGAGAAGAATACCTGACTCAAAGGCAAGAACAGCTTATGGCCACTCAGAATGCTCAAGCTGAATTTCCAAATGAAATCTCTTCTCCAAGCAATAACCCTCAAAACCAGGCCAATGGCGCTCAGGCAGGTCAGCCAAACCCTG
>CAZFYV010000332.1:0-4164 GCA_964523195.1 uncultured Pseudobdellovibrionaceae bacterium | reverse complement strand
GCCCATGACCCTTGTGCCTTCTTGGCGAAACCTACGGCGTTACGAATATCTTTTCTAGAGCCTAAACAGCATTGAGCGTAGGTGGAACCATCTTTATTCTTTAGAGTGAAGCTTCGTCCACTTTCAGTTCGTGGAAATCCACCACCCATATAAAGCTTAATCGTCTTTTGAACAGGAATTTCCATTATTTCACCTCCAAGTAAGGAAGCAGTCCGTGTAAACCACCTTCGCGACCATATCCACTTTCGAAGTAACCTCCAAAAGGAGAGCTTGGGTCGAATTTATTATAAGTATTGGCCCAGATCACTCCTGCTTTAAGAGCGAGAGCTGTCTTCTGAATCTTAGAAGCCTTCTCTGACCAAATTCCTGCGGCTAAACCGTAGTTAGTATCGTTTGCTTTCATGATCGCTTCAGATGGAGTTCTGAACGTCGACATTGCCAGTACAGGACCAAAAACTTCTTTTCTAAAAATAGTTGCTGCACTAGAAACTCCACTAAAAAAGCAAGGTTTCATAAAGTAGCCGTCACTCGGCAACTGTGTCGCAGAACCCTCAACATAATCGAAGCCTTCAGCTTTTGCTTCTGAGACCATCTGATTAATTTTATTAAACTCAGTTTCGGAATTAATAGCGCCAAGATCCGTATTTTTATCTAATGGGTCACCGACTCGAATCTGCTCTAATCGTTTAGAGAGTTTCCTTTTTATTTCGCTAGCAATCGACTCTTCAACTAAAAGTCGAGAACCGGCACAGCAAACATGACCTTGATTAAAATAGATACCATTAACGATACCTTCAACCGCTTGATCAATGGCCGCATCTTCATAAATAATGTGAGCTGATTTTCCGCCAAGCTCTAAAGTTACTTTTTTATTAGTTTGTGCAACAGCTTTAGAAATGAGTCTACCTACCTGAGTAGATCCCGTAAAAGCTACTTTGTTGACATCTTTATGGCTAACGAGCGCAGCACCTGTCTTGCCTGCGCCAGTAACGATATTCACTACCCCTTCTGGTAAACCTGACTCCTGAATAACCTCAGCTAGCAAAAGAGCTGTGAGAGACGTCGTCTCAGCGGGCTTAAGAACTACACAATTCCCTGCCGCCAAAGCTGGAGCAATTTTCCAAGCAGCCATTAAAAGAGGGAAATTCCAAGGAATAACCTGAGCCGCAACACCAAGAGAGTTTGGCGACTTCCCTTGAGCGACGTACTCTAGTTTATCTGCCCATCCAGCATAGTAAAAGAAATGGGCCGCAACCAATGGAATATCAACATCTCGAGTTTCCTTTATTGGCTTACCATTATCGATAGTTTCCAATACTGCAAATTCTCGGGCACGCTCCTGAATGAGGCGAGCTATTCTAAAGAGGTATTTCCCACGATCAGATCCTGACATTTTAGACCATACTTTTTCGTAGGCTGTTCTTGCAGCCTTAACTGCCATATCAACATCAGCTTCATTGGCTTCAGCTAAATCGCACAAACCCTTCCCTGTTGATGGATTTATACTCTTGAAATACTGACCTGATTGAGGATCTACGAACTTTCCATTAATGAAAAGTGAGTTTTTTTCTTTGATGTTTACAATGGCCGTACTTTCTGGAGCCTGGTCGTAATCAAATTCAAACAAAGCCTTAAACCCAGGGTTTAAATCTTTAGCCAATTTCGTCTTATCGTTAATTGTCTCTTTTCTCATGGCTATTCCCTTAATCTAGTGAAAACACTTTATCGTAGTAGTAGCGGCCTGTTAACTGCTTATAAATTTGCTTTAATACATCATTAAGCAAACTACTTGCACCAAATCTAAAGAAGTCTGGATGCAACCACTCAGAACCTAAAACTTCATTAACCATACATAAGTAATGTACAGCTTGTTTCGCGGTTCTAATTCCACCAGCTGGTTTCATCCCTATTTTCTTACCAGTCTCTTCATAAAAATCAGCAATTTCATTAAGCATTACTAGAGTCACAGGCATAGTCGCCGCAGGACTCACTTTACCAGTTGATGTTTTAATGAAATCAGCCCCTGCCAACATCGATATTTGTGAAGCAATTTGCACATTATCATAAGTCGCCAGTTCTCCTGTTTCCAAAATCACTTTTAAGTGCGCTTCACCGCAAGCTTCCTTAACGGCAACAATTTCATCAAACACTGTTTGATAATCGCCAGCCAAAAAAGCTCCTCGGTTAATTACCATATCGATCTCATCTGCTCCAAAATCCACAGCTCGTCTGACATCAGCCGTTTTAATATCTAGCGGCAGTTGACCAGCCGGAAAAGCAGTGGCCACAGATGCAACATTGATTTGTGTACCTTCCAAAGCTTCTACAGCATAAGGCACCATACTCGGATAAACACAAACAGCAGCTACTTCGGGAATTGGCCTATAAAGGGGATGCTCAGCAAGCTGTTCCTCAAAAATGGCTGGAACCGGCTTTCTGGCTTTAGCACATAACTGTCGTACCTTTTCTTTAGTATCCGCACCTTCGAGAGTCGTTAAATCAATCATCTCAATTGTTGCGTATAGAGCATTTAGTTTACTTTGTTTTTTGATACTTCTTTTTGTGAAACTCGATGCTCGTTCCTCAGCCCCAATTTGATCGATCGGTTTGAACGGAATTGGAATTTTGGAACCACTTGTACCCTGAACGGACAGGTCTCGCATGGATCTTCCCCTTTTTAAAAATCAATGCACTATATAGACTAAATCCTCCAAAATCGCAAAAAATAGCCCCTAAAAAGCCTCCACAGACGCTCAAACCCCTCTAATTTCAAGGATTTATTGAAAATAGTACAGAACCCTTCCTGGTGTTTCAGTGTAAAACAAATGGCCAAGTCTTAGATTCTTAGACTACCAACTCGAATTAAAAGATCGAATAGAAGGCATAGCTATTGCTTTTATTAAGTTCAGGAGGAGAGGTTGTCATGTCTTAGAGTAAGGTCTTTACTCGGCTCACGACAATTTCACACAATTGAATATTTGTAATCCTGTTGCATAAGAGTAAGGAGGGGTCTTGTGTTATTGCGATTAGTTTCACTAATAGTCTTAGGGCTATTGGGTGTTGTATTGGTGTCCTGTGCGCCTCAACAGTTCTCAAGAGAGAATCTAAAGAGGAAGTCAGCATCTAAAGTTGATGAATTTCAACTTCACTCACCCGATAAAATTGCTACTAATTCCTATCATCAGTTAGGAATAACCGGTGGTAAAGCACCCTACTCTATTGAGATCATGGACGGGCCGGGTTTAGTGAGTCCAGCGTTTATTCTCATGGCAAATGAGAACAAAGGGCGAATTCGCGTAAAGGCAACTGATGGTCAAAACACTGTTCGGTTTGCAGAAATAGAAGTAATGGATGAATGTGATCTTGGACAGACGAACTGTACTCCAACGGTCATTGATATGGAGCCACCTGAAGTGGAAATCAAAGATCCACCTCAAAAAGCTAAATGTAAAAAAGATGTAGATATCGAATTTACAGTCACTGATAACATTCAAGTCGCCAAAGTACAGTGTTACTTAGACGACCAGCTTGTCGAAGATGACTGCAAAAGTCCTTTTAGAATCGACAATATTAAAAAGGGCAAACGCAAAGTTAAAATTAAAGCTATAGATACAAGTAATAACGAATCCGAAGAGGAGATAGAAATAAAAGTCGAGTGTTGCTAACTTTAAGAGACGAAGGTTAGCACCTCTAAGTACATCAACACATAATGAACCCATCATTATTCCCTGGGGAGTTACTCTTGGCCGAGTAACTCCCGCTTTTTTGCAAAGTTATTAAAAATTAGTCTTCGAAGTACTCTCGGCCGGTATAATCAATATAACCAACTGTATGATTGTCAGTCTCTACAAAGGCTAAACCGTTGTAAAAACGTTTGGCTAATCGATATTTCGGTGGAACAACTTCTTTTCCATCAAGACCTAAAAAGCCAAAAAGGAACATTCCCGAAATTGAACCTGTCATTTCTATCATCTCTGGAGTCTGTCCAGCTGAATACTTAGAGTCCAATACCGACACCAAAGCCATGCCTTCTTTATAAGGGTCAACAGTTAGGTACTTGGGTTCAGCAACAATATTTTCTTCTTCATCCGCAAAACCAAGAAGAGCTCCTTTCTTTATGGGAGTTCTACCCCAATCAAAATCACCTACAACCTGCCCCATAGC
>CAZFYV010000331.1:0-4179 GCA_964523195.1 uncultured Pseudobdellovibrionaceae bacterium | reverse complement strand
AGGAACACTTTTGTCTGAGTACGTTTTGCAATTTGAGCGAGTTTTTCTGCAACCATAAACTCACTCTCAAAAGTGGCAACATCTACATTCCGTAGAAACTGTTCAAGCGCTTTAGAGTCATTGGGATCTGCTTCATGATGGTAGCCAGTGACTTGGGCTGCAGGATCATTTGATGAATTGCTCAAGACTCTAACTCGGTACCCCATGCTCTGGGCTTCGTGGGCCAGCATACGAGCTAATTGGCCTCCGCCTAAAATTCCAAGCTGTTGATTAGAGTAAGTTTTTTTCATCTGGTACAACTAGAATTGACATTGATTGCCAAGTGGGTCAAGAGGATCAAGTGAGATATTTCAAAGAGTGTAGCAGCCCCAACTTTGAAAGCCCCCTAGGCAATTTGACTCAGGGAGTGAATTTTCCCATCTGTATGGCTCCCATGGTTGGTTTAAGTCATATCGGTTTGCGCGCTGTTGCGCGTGAATATCTCCCAGAAGGTGCCGTTACTATTTGGCCCAGCGAAATGCTTAACTCCAGAAGAGTTCCCCATGAAAACCTTGAGGAAACGCCGGCAGCTATGAAACTCGAAGATGAGTCCGTGTGGATTCCGCAAATACTGGGTAACGAAGAAGTCGCAATTAGAAAGTCTGTAGAAAAGCTCCTCTCCTATGGAGCAAAGGGTATCGATATAAATATGGGGTGCCCAGTCAAAAAAGCTTTACGGCACAATTATGGTGTGGCTCTTCTTGGTGATCCAGATTACGCCGCCCAAGTTGTCAAAATGGCGAAGATAGATACTCAAATTCCTGTAAGCGTAAAGTTGCGTGTTGGTGAGCAAAAGGATTGGGGTTCAATGGTAAAATTTGTGAAAGGTCTGGAGGCCTCCGGTGCTGATTGGTTGACCTTTCATCCTCGAACTTCCGCACAAAAACGAAGGGGTCGTGCTGACTGGGGGCAGATTCAAAAGCTTAAAGAGATTTTAAGTATTCCACTTATTGGAAACGGCGATGTACAAACTGTGGAGGATGCACTTTCTATGATAGAGCAGTGTGAAGTCGATATGGTTATGGTAGGAAGGGCCATGACGGTAAGGCCGTGGATTTTGTGGCAATTTGGTGAACACTTAGGTTGGCCAAATCCTCCTGGAAAAAGTGGTAAAGCTCCTCGAACTCCCATTGAGGAAGGAAAAGAGTATGGAGTTTTTCTTAAAAAAGTATTGAAAGTTATGGAGGAGAATTTTTCGGAGTCCTATGCCATACGAAAGTTTCAGTTTTTGGTAAGAACGGGAGCTCCGTGGTTGAAGTTCGGACAGTTTCTTTTCTCAAAGGTAACCCTGGCAAAATCAATAGAGCAAACCGAAAAAGCTTTAGAGGACTTTTTCTCATCTCCTCAAGAAATGATTCAAAAAACTGAACTTAGACAATAACCATTAGGCTTCTAAAAGAGGATCGAGTTCGCCTTTGCTTTCGAGTTCTGAGAGTTCTTGAAAACCACCCACAAAATGATCTCCAATAAAAATTTGAGGGACAGTTCTCATTCCTGTTTTTGCGACAAGCTCTGCTAATTCATCGTATTTTCCGTCCATCATGATCTCTTCGATTTCTACACCCTTGTTTTTTAGGAGAGTCTTCGCTCTTACACAAAATGGACAAATTTCTTTACTATACATTTTTACGTTAGCCATAGACTTTAGTATAACACAGGAAAAAAAAGGCCTCTAATTTTTTAGCTTTTGATGCCTAAATTAATGACGTCGATCTCTATTTCATTTGAAATCGATTCTGCGACTTGAGCTGTGCTTTCAGGTCTCTTGCCGGTTCCCATCATCAACCCCTTGTACTCATTGGTTTTTTTCAGAGTCTGCAAGCCTTCGATGAGATTCCCTGGAAGGATTTTAACCGTTAAGATGAAATCACGATCTGCAAATACGGGGGCAATCTGCTGAGATACAACTCTCTGTAGAAGTTCGTAGAAAAAACCCTCTGGATCCTTTCCGTCCTCAGCGTGAAATATGACCAATTCAAAAGGTTGGCCCTTCTTCTCTCTCAATAAATATTTAACTGAAGTAGAAATCAGTCTCCTCGCACCGGTTCCACCTGCACAGAGAACATAATGAGGAAGATCATTGGGAAGATCGTTATAGCTTTGAAATTTACCAAGACCGAGGCGCAAATCGGTTCTTTTTTCAAGTCGCTGCTCCAAGGTTCCCCATCGATAAAATGCCATAACAAGAAGTACAAAAGCTAAAAGTTCTATTAACAAATTTATTCCTTCAAAGTCGTGGGCGAAAACGACGAGAACGAAAAGTGCGACGGCTAAAACGATTCCAGCAAAAAATGGAATTAAAGGTATCTTGTAATCCTTAAACATTAAAATCACTGAGGTAAGATATTTTGAAGGAATATCTTTACGTTGCTCTCGGTTTCTCATCAAAACGACCCCTAGAGCAAAACTCACCATAACCCCGAGAAACGCAATTCCGTAAACGTGTCCTATTACTTCAATTTGTCCGGAGACGATAGCTGACATTAATATGGCAACGATCATAAAGGGAATGGCGATGAGGGGATAGCCTTGAATTCTAGGAAATTTATGAGCAACCCGTGTTAATAATATCTGGGGAAGGTTACCTTGTTTTGCCATGGTCGTAGCTAGGCCGATGAATCCAACAAAAGCAGTATTTACGGCCGCGAAAAGTGTGAATATTGCATCGATCACGATAACGGTCAAAAGCCCTTGTCCTCCTATTTTTCCAGCAAGGGCTGCCAGCAAAAAGTCTTTACTTTGATCGACTTCGTTTTGTGTAAGAATGACCAAACAAAGAAACGAAATGAGTGGCCCAGTTATTGAGACAAGAATAACTACAGTGAAGTAAAGTCTTCTGACAGTTTTAAGAATGGGCTCTTCGAGTTCTTCTACAATTTGGGCTGCCGATTCAAAGCCAGAAATACCGAGGAAGGCCGTTGCGAATCCGTAGATTAACATCGAAAAAGTGAGTTCACCGCTTGGTTTTATTGTAAGGACTTTTGCCAAATCAACATCATTGAAGATGAGGTATAATCCCCCCCAGATGGCTATGACAATCAAGAGTGCAAAGTGAAAAGCGGCTATTCCCGTTACGAGCTTGGCTGGTTCTTTAATTCCTTTGCAATTTAAGAGTCCAAACAAAACGATTGGAATAAAGGAGATCCAAACAAGAGTACTATCCATTCCTCCGCTGGCGTTGCTGGCAAAATCCCCGGGGAAAAGAGAAGAAATATAGCCTGCGCCACTAAGTGCACTTACCGCTGCTGTTGCTAGGTAGGATATGACCGTTAAGGAGCCAGCAAAAACCGCAGCTCTACGTCCGATCGATCTCAGAATCATGACGTAGGCCCCCCCGTTGTAGGGAGACAATGCTAATCCCTCTTCATAAGTGGATTTGAAAAACCACATCATAAAGCATACGAAGAGAATACAGACTGGTGCAAGGTAGCCTACGATTGGCCAAAGAATTCCTGTGGAGTAAAAGATTGAGGTTCCGATATCCGCGCCTACGACTCCTGCGGCAATCATCCAATTTAGAGTAGGCTTTTCTTTTTGACTCAACTGAGTTCTCCTTGTCCCAACTTTTTAGTCAATTGAGATGATTTTGTCTAGAATTGCTTGTTTAAGAAGGGTATGAATTGATTAATTTTTGTTAAAGAAAGGGTCTCCATGTCAGAGCCTCGATGCATTTGCGATTCAAGTCGAGCTGAACTGGTTCAGTCAGAATACAAAGACTATTTAAAATGTGGCTTTTGTGAGGTCATAGTCAGAAAAGAACTTCTTGAACTGTCGGAGGAGAGAGAGCGGTATGGTCAGCATCAAAACTCGATTGAAGACTCAAGATATATAAACTTTTTACAGCCCGCGATCGATGCGGCCCTTGAAATATTGAAACCAGGTCAAATATTATTGGATTACGGCTGCGGTCCTTCTCCTGTCTTGGCAGAGATTATAAAAAGGCAAGGTTTTGAATCTGATTATTGGGATCCATGTTTTTTTGATAAGAAGTTTAAGGTTTCAGAATATGACGTGATAACCTGTACGGAGGTAGCAGAGCACTTTGCATCTCCGATAACTTCATTTAAGAAACTCTTTGGTCTTCTCGCCAGTGGCGGAAGCTTAGTTCTTCAGACTTTTCGATATGATGACGTCAAAGAT
>CAZFYV010000330.1:0-4198 GCA_964523195.1 uncultured Pseudobdellovibrionaceae bacterium | reverse complement strand
CACGTCTTTCAACCACTTCAACACGCTTTGTTTGATCTTCTATTAGGCCTTCCTTAATAACGACGTCCATATTTAATGAACCATCTGCCTGAAGGTACTTACTAGGGTTTTTGTAAATTTCAGATTCAATATGTCTAATATGAAATTGGGGCATATCTAAAAAGTGAGCTAGTTCGTGGGCCAAAACACCAAAAATGACCGAGTCACCCACTGCTTTTATAAGTTGTTGAATACGCTTTGGTCCTCTTTCCTCGAATACTTTCGAAAGCCATTTTTGGGCAGGAGAGAGTTCATTGGCACTTTTTAAATGTTTAAAATACTCGGTAACCAAAGAAGTATCTTCTGAAGCCACTTCAAAGAGTTCCATGGTTTGTAGTAAACGTTCTGTAACCTTAACGGCCCAAGTTCTAGGGTCATTAATATCATAAAAAGGTAAATCTTCATTAGACTGCCCTAAGTTTCCTCCAGCGATGGCATCCCCACCTTCATGTCTCGGATCGGAAGTTACAAAAAGCCAATTGACCTGTGTTTTTTTATTTGTGAAATCGAGCGTATCACCTTTTATGACCGAATAAATTTGCGAAAGTAAATGGCTTAGCTTCTCGTTGTTGTCACCAAACATTAAAGAAAATCTCTCAAGGTCTGATTCCATACCTTTAGGAGCTCTTGTAGGAGTGTATCTAGAAACCTGGGGTAGTATAGATGGAATCCTTTCAAGAAAATCAGCTAGTTTTGCTCTAAATAGTTTTTCATAAGATTGCATTCGAACCATATAGGCTTCACGCTCGACCGGAGTGTATTGAGCTGGTAACCAGTCACCACCTTCTAGGGAATTTGTGTTACGGCTATAAAGAAAGGGTAGCATTACTCCATTTGCTTGGGCCTCAGGAGTTTCAGCATAGCCAGATTCACTGGACGGATAGATCGGCATTGCGTAAATTTGATTAGCTTCATCGGGATTGGCAGAACTCAACATAGGAGAGAAGCTAACAAATAAAATCAAAAAGTAGAATACGTTCTTTAGCATTTTGAAACTCTTTCTCTTAATCAAACTCTTCTGGAAGTGCCGGTGGCTCATCTTCATACGTTGGCATGCTAGGAGGGGAAGGGCTATCTGAATCAACCAATGGTTCAGTTACTGGGTCTGGGTCTGATTCTTCCAAAGGTATTCTTTCTGATCTAGGCCGACTAGCACCCTGATGGATTTCTGTTATTCGGTGGAAATTTTGTGTCCAAGAGGTCAGGTTTCTGGCTGGAACTTTTTGACTAATTTTTAAAGGGTTCAAGCTATCTCTTACTATAAACACTTCTTCCGGTTCAAGAGTCCACGGGTTGATCGCCGTTTGAAAGCCAGTCACATTTAGGGCGTGTCCACCTAAGTTAGGGTTCGTGTAAAGAAAGTGATACCAGTCTTCCAGTCCAATTCGAATATCAGTTCTTGTGGCTATCGCAAGGGGAACTCCAGCTGAGAGAGCTTTTACGATCATGTTCTTCACGTTGTTCCCATTGCTATAGAAACTTGAAAAATCTAATATAAAGGACTTATCTTCGCTAAAGGCATCTCTTTTATTGACTAAGAACGAAAGAACACTAGCTGTCCACGCATTGAAACTAGGCAGTTGACCCTCTTCATTGGCCGGGACTTTTTCGATGGAGGGAAGAATTGTTCCAGCGAGCAGATGAGGTGCAGCCAAAATATTTAGTCCGACATCGTCACCATTTTCTCTTCGCAAGTTTCCAACAGAATCTAAAAGATCTCTGAAGTATCGTCTTTTGTAATCATCAACTCCGGGAGCATTGGCCTCAATTTGCATATTCGAAGCATACATAAACTCTTGGTCTAACCTAAATGCTCTAGGATCTTCGGTCACACCGTTTTCGTCAAAAACGATTCCGTTATCAGTAAAATACTGCATTTGAATTCTTTCGAATTCTTCAAAAAATGGATCCTTCGCATTTTCGTTGTCATGGGCAGGAGACATGGCTCGTCCTAAAATATAGGCAGCCGAAGGTGATGTTTGAAATTTAGTGTCATGACTATCGATGTTTGCAGCCATTGCGTAACCAACACAAGCATTGGTCGTTCCTTGATAGTTCATAGCATAAAACTGAGGAGCCAAGTTGATTGATGTTGTTCTACTGGCTGAACGAATTGGGTCTTTGCTTTCGGGTAGAATCTCGTCTAAAAACTTTTGAGATTCGATATTTTGAACAACTAAGGCACCACCAAGGCGATCAAATCGTTTCTGGATCCGCATATTGTTAAGTTGAAGTACATATTTGATATTCTCTCTACATATCTCTTCATTCCAAGACGTATCGTAACCCGTAACAGTTTTTACAAACTCTTTTTCGGCAATTAAAGTTTTGTAGAGATGCATAATATCGTGTGGGTGAGAGATTCTTGGAATCAAAGGTTTAATCAAGCTTTCAAAAATAGTTGCTTCCAAGTTATCCATTTCTCTCTGAAGATACTCCAAGAACTTCTTTCTAACGTATTCAATTTGTTCAGGAGTCGCAACTTTTGGACCTTCACTACTTCCCAGTCGATCTTTGTAGGGAAGAGCGCCGTTACCACCTCTATCGATATATTGGTGTTCCATATAAGCGCCGCTTCCACCATCTCTGCGCATTCGCTCGAACATTCTATTAAGAAATTGCCTTTCTTCTGCGGGATCTATGTACATTTTTTTTGTATGGAATAGGTCTAAATGTCTGAATTCCATTTGATCTGGTCGATCGTAATCTTGGATAGGTTCATTAATATCAACAAGGCGGTCAAAGGCCTTCTGTGTATAGATGTATCCACTAAAAGCTGCTTCATAATATTGGGTATTGTCTAAAGTCTGAATGATTTTCTGAGCGATAAGAGCAATACTTCTTAGCTTGAGTTCTCTGATTTTTTCAAATTCTGCTAGAGCCGCAGCTTTTTTTGCTTGGTTGGTAGGTCCTAGATCATAGGTCTCAAGTTCTCTAATTTGAATCTCATTTTGTAGAAGTTCGATCTGAACTCGTATTTGATGAACCGTAAGAAGTGCTACATTCCAAGATTTAGCATAGTCTTGATACTCTTCTGACTTACAAAGCTGACTTGATTTATCGTTGAGCTGATTTACTTCTTTATTGTAGTTTGTCCAAGCCTCACTAAGAGCTATTCTGAGCTTGTCTATTTCTAAATCTAGGCTTGCTTTAATTTTTTCAACAAGGGGATACTCCGTTGAATAGGTTTCCTGACCTACTGGGTCTATAGTTCCTAAATAATCTCGATCGTTGATCATTCTGTGAATTTCACCCCTAGTATCTTCTCCCCTCAGAAGTTCTGAAAGGTTTTGCAGGTATTCATTAGGAGTTGATTCTCCAGCTATCAGATTGTGGGCAGAGAATATTAATAGGACTAATAAAACAAGGATAGGTTTAATCAGTTTAGTAACCACCGAGATCTCCTTGTTTAGTTAAACAGGCCATTTTCCAGAATGGATTCTTTTTGATGAGTCCATGGCTAAACTTTCGAGAGACTGGGTCCATTTGCGCTTGTTCAAGAACACATTCGTATTCAAAGAGTCCACTATGAATAACGATACGATCCAAAACTACTGGTTTGTGATGGGACCAGACATTTTTTCGAGTGAAGCAAACGGTTTTAAAGTCGTTCGACAGCACTTCGATGAGAGTTTTAAATGCTGAAACGCCTACATCTATCGAAACAAATTGGTACTTTTCAGGTTTTAGCAAAGTCATTTGACTAGTGTTTCCGGAGCCCCCCATTTCAATATATCGATCAGCTTGCCGGGCTCGAGCTTGATAGTCTGCTTTTTCTGCAGCGGTCATTTCTCGACATTCAGGTACAGAGTTTGGAAGTTCGTGCCACCAAACAGCTCCTGCATTCTTAATTTCTTGTAATATTTTTTGATTTCGTGCGGGGCTACCTTTTTGAACTGGCCTTCGATCAGATAAGGCGGGTTGCATTTTAGCTTCCATGGCAGCGACAGCCTCACTTCTATCTTTCATAAATCCGCGACCATTACCATCGTCTCTCATAAACAAATTAGAAAATTCATGATCGGTAACTTCCGTCGTGAAATCCAGACCTCGATCGAAGTATTTGATCATGTCATCGATATCAGTGTAGGGGTGGGGGCGTTTGTCATATAGACTCGAAGTCCAACTTTCTGCTGAAGAATCATCGATCAATATGGTC
>CAZFYV010000329.1:0-4233 GCA_964523195.1 uncultured Pseudobdellovibrionaceae bacterium | reverse complement strand
GCTCCTGCGATAGGTCCTGAGCCATTTTTCTTGCAGACATTTTTAAACCTGAAGCTTTGTGATTTTAAGCAAGTCTATAAGTCTATTGAGACTTTTAAGACGACGTTTGCAGATCGAATTGGTGTGATTCAGAAATTATCTAAATCAGGTCGAACTGAAGAGAGTTTGAAAGCATTGAATTTGTTTATTAGAGGAAGGTTGGATTGGCGTGTAGTTGGACCTGACCTTAAGTATCTACCTCGGATGTTTTTTAGGGATAAGAGTTTTATTGCTTCACTCAAAGAGTCCGGTCAAAGACGAATTGAGGCTAAGCTTGCACAAAAGTTATATGATCGTGCTATCGAAGATGGTAAGTCCATTAAAACTCTTGAAGTTGAAATGGATCAATTAATTAGAAAAGCCTCTATTTACGGTGAGCGAGCGACTAATCAAGCGATCAAGAGATTGCGTGTGTTAGCTAAAAGAGATGTGAATGAACTCAATGCAATGTTGCAAAAGCTCCATCTCGTAGAGGCTGAGACGATTCAGAGACTTTATAGCCATCAGCTGGAAAGTGCTCCAATTAAAGGTAAGTTTGAAAACGTAAAGCCTACATCTGATGCATTAGTTTTCCCGGCTAATGAAGAGGTATGGTTAGACGAACTTGATAATTACGAAGTCAATGTACAGTCTTGTCCGACGGCCAAGGAGGTCCAACGATGATAAATCAAATTACTCGAACGATAATTGCAGCCGTTATTTCGGTTTCTATTGTTGCCTGTTCTGAGTCTTCACCAGAGAAAATGGCTCCACCTCAAGAGTTTGAATCTGTTAAACTTCTCGATGAAGGATTAAAAGTTGAATTCAACCCTCGTGTTGATATTTTATTTGTAATAGATAATTCCATGTCGATGGAAGACGATCAAGCGCGTTTGAGTCGGAATATCGATCGTTTTGTGGCGGCGTTTGCTGAAAACGAAGTTCTTGATTTTCATATTGGAATAACATCAGTCTACGATACTAAAAGATTCGGTGTTCTTACGGAATTTGATTCTGTCAATAATAGATATCCAAATGGTCAATTAAGACCACTTAAGAATCCTGATGATCCAGCGAACTTTTTAGTAAATAGAGCGCCTTATTTGAGCCGCGAGTCTGGTTATCTCGATATCTTGAGAAACTCGTTGAAGCTTGGGGTACAAACACTCGTAGATGGCGGTCCTGAATTTGAGGAAAGCTTATCTCCAATTGTATCTGCCTTCTCTGAGCCCATGATAAGCGGTCCCAATGCTGGTTTCTACCGATCAGACGCGCATCTAGCTGTTGTTTTGATCACAGATGCTAACGATTTGAGTCCTACTTACACGCCTGAGCAGGTTGCTGAATTCCTTCGTGATTTAAAAGAAGATGAAGCTGAAAAGCAAAGAAAAGAAATGTTTTCAACTTTTGGTGTGATATCACCAAGCTCAAGCGACTGTAAAAAAGATCCATCTGGAAATCCCACGGCGATCGAAAAGTTTCTTAGTGAAACTAGAGGGCAAGTTTTAAGTCTTTGCGATGCTAACTATGGAGATCGACTGGCTGAATTCGGTATCGATATTACCGAAAAAGCAGTTAAAAAAGTAATCGATCTTAAGCATCGACCTGAATTTGGTACTCTAAAGGTGACTTATGGGTCCCAAGAGATTCCTCAGGACGACAATATCGGTTGGACTTACGATCCAAATACGGTGTCTGTTATTATAAATGGTGGCGTTGATTTGGATGTCGAAGAAGGCGCACAGATCAGTATTTCATATACGCCAGTTGATTTAACAAATCTTGGTAATGGACGAGCTCAAAAGCTCTAGCTACTATCCTTGCCTGGTTACAAATTCTTTGAGCTTCAGTGCTTTATCCACTGAAGCTTTTGTTTGTTCTAACGTCGCTTCAATCTGTTTAAAAGTAGCTTCTGAAAAACTATCTTTGTAAATTCCAAGAACAGTTAAAGCTCTATTTGTATCGGCGCCATCTAGAAGAATGACTTTTAAAATTGAATTTGCTAGGGCAACCTTACGTTTCATTTCTAATTTTGGAGAGATATTTCGAGCCATTTTTTCGACGAGGTTTGGCTTGGGCTGGAGGTAGCCTAGCTTTCGCAAGTAGATATAGTTCTCTAGTGCGGATTTTACCTGTTTAGCGTCAATGAGTCGTTCAATATCCGCTACGGATCTAATCAGTTTTTGAACTCGCTCGCAAAAGAAAGAAAGACTTCTGGCGGCAGTACAGTTATCTGAGAGATCCGAATTAAAAGCTCTTTTGAGAGATTTTGACTTGTTAGTTTCACGATTCATAACCATGGCTAGGTCTTCATTGAGAAGCTGATAGACATCAATTTTGCTACCTAAAAACCTAGCTCTATTGGCTAACTCATTAAGTTTAGGATACTCAAGAGTATGGAGGCCATACTTGTTTTCTAAACTTAAAAGTTTAGTTTCTTCGGTCCCCATAGCGTGGATGATATCGAAATCACTTGGGGATTCAATTCTCATCTCTCGAAGAGTTTTTTTAATAAAGGCTTCATTCATACGATCATTTATGAATGGTGCTGAAATGGGTTGATTTGCCATGACTATCAAAGAGTCAACAGCGCCAATTTGATAAACTTGTGCATATTTGAACACCTCTCTAGCCCCACTCATGATCATGGCCACGATATCTTTATCAGTCGAGTAGTTTTGAAACCACTGAGCGTAGATTCCTTTGTCCGTGAGATTATTGGTGACGAGTTCAAAAAAGTCTTTTGTAAATAAGTTTTCGACTCCCATAACCCAAGGATTAGATGGTTCAGAGATAATCAAGTCGTATTTATCTTCATTTCTGGTGAGATGCCTAAAAGCATCTGAATGGATAAACTTAACTTTTTGATTCTTTGTAATATTGTAGTTTCCAGGGTCCATTACTTTAGCTGCGTCAATGAGCTCTGATGATATCTCGATTAGATCGATATTATCCACCTGATCCACTTTTGTGAGTACGCCTGCCGAGATTCCTGTTCCGAGTCCTATAACTGCAGTATTCATTTTAGATTCGGTTGCTGACTGCAAGTATGGAATGATGGACGCCAAATACATGGTTGTGTAGTCACCAATTACGTTTCCATCCGATTTTGCATTCGTTACTGTTGAGAACTCTAAGTCCAATTCAAGGCGATCTTTTAAAAATTTATTTCTCGCTGGCACGCTGTATTTTACGATAGCCACGGTCGTATTGGGTCCGTCTCCAAGATGGAGAGTACGATCGGGGTTGTATAGGTCGGGTAGATCAAAAAGCCCTTTAAAATGAACCTTCTCATTTGGTGTTCTAAACTTAAAAAAAGCTTGTTGGTGCCCTAGGCGATTCCATTCAGGCAACAATGCGACAGCGACTATCAAAGTAATTGCGCTGACGGACCAAGCTTTGAATTTTTCAGTGATCGAAAGGTATAAGCTAGTTCCCAATAGAAGTAAAACATTGACCTTGAATAGTTGCTCTAGATCTAAGAAGTATAAGAAGACATACCCAAGAATAATGCCTCCTACTGCTGTTCCGATAGTATTGAAAAAGTATAGAAAACCGCATTTTTTCCCATAGTCCGTCGCTGTCTTTTCGATCATCGAGTATGCGAGTGGTAAGATCTGACCCATTAAAAAAATAGGTACGATAAGTATTGTGAAGAAGAATAATAAATTTAAAACTACATAGACAAAATAGTTCGTTGGTATCGTCATAATACTTACACGAATATTGTTGGCCCAGATCCCCCAGTAGGGAACGGTCATAAAAATGAGCATCCAAAGAAGGGAGCCAACTACAAGTCGCTTGTAGAGTTGTTTAGAGCTATTGGTTTTTGGGAGTCTTAAGCTTCCATAGCCTAAGCCAAAAACAAAAGTGGCAAGAACGATTGGAAAAACGATATTGCTGGATCCAATAGAAAGACCGACGAGCCTAAATAGAACGGTTTCAAATGAGATCGTAACCGCACCTGTCACAAAGGCGAGAAGATAGATTTTATTTATTCCGATCGTGTTTGGAGTTGTTTCGATATTGTTCGCTTGATAGGCGTTCCCTTCCAAGCGATTTAGTAAAAAGATAAATGCCAAACCTAAGTTCACAAGACCAGCGATTACAATTGAATTCGGAAGACCAAAAGCTGGAACCAAATAGAAACCGCCGATAAGAACCCCACTACAAGCTCCTAGGGTGTTCCATCCGTAGATCTTAGCGTGAATTGTA
>CAZFYV010000328.1:0-4259 GCA_964523195.1 uncultured Pseudobdellovibrionaceae bacterium | reverse complement strand
AAGAACGGATGCCACCACTGGTAACAACCTTATCACTAAATTCAAACTTCATTCCTGCAAAACCGCTTGCTCGGTTTATTGTTACAGGAAAGGAGACTCGCTTCAAAAGAGCATTAGACTGGACATCTCGATATTCCGCCTCAACTTCTAAATTCAGTTGGTTCTGATTAACAGATTGAATTCTCGTAGTACTCGTAATCTTTTGCTCGTCGAGTTTACTCATAACTCCCAAATGAATAATCTCATCTTTCTCGAGTTTTTTAAATCCGTACCAATGAGAAAAAGCACGTCTAACGGCTTCAACAGAATTATAAGTCTTGCTACAAACAGACTTTCCTTCTTCAAAACAAATCAAAACAGAAGTCTTAAACAGAAAGTTCGTCAAAACAAACATCGGTGAACTTTGATCTGCAGCCCTGTAGTAGGTGAAATGATCTTTGAGATTCAAAAGAGTCGTACTATTTCCACCAACGGTGTAGGAGACGTCCAAAACCTCTTCAGAAAAGTTCACCGCATTGGTAGCAGAAGCTTTCGAAAAAACAAACTGTGAACTGAAAACAGCTAAGAAAATGTAAGCGAATAATCTCGTTCCCGACCCAAAACCCAACATTATTTAGTCCTCCAACAACCGACTCTTAGGACAACATTGAGCAATTCCTATTCCCCTTTTCTAAGTGCTTAGTTTTCTAGCTCACGAAGTTTTCGGTATAATAAATTCAAAGGCGCGTCATTCTTGAGCCCTAACCTATTTAGACTATTGAGATTTGAGTTTAGGGGTGGTGAAATAATTTCATGAAAAAAATCATAATGACTGGAAATCCAGAATACGGCATCTGCGAGGCTTTTAGCAAAAAAAGAGAAGCAACTTATGTGAGTCGAACGAGCGGGATGGACTTAACCAAGCCTGACTCCTGGAGAGATCTGGCTAAACAGAGTTTGGATTATGATGTTTTTATTAACAACTCAGCTCTTTGGAGAATGCATCAAACTTTGCTATTGAAGACTGTTTACGATGCCTGGTTTGAAAATGAAAAATCAGGTCTCATAATTTGTATTGGCTCCACAGCCGATGTTGGAATTAGAGGTGGTAGCCGCCTTTACCCTGTCGAAAAAGCAGCCCTACGCGATATGTGTCGACGACTTTCTTTTGCAGCACTTGGTGGTAGCGGAATAAGAGTAAGCCTGCTATCTCCTGGTTATGTCAACACACCGGGAACCGAAGAAAAGCATCCTAGCAAAAATAAAATTTCAACAGAATATGTGGCTGAGGTATTGGATTGGCTCATCGATCAACCTGAGCATTTAATGTTCAATGAAATATCCCTAGACCCAATTCAAGAAGAAGATCAATCAAGAGATCGTAGAATTCACGACCCCAATAAGAAAACGAAATAAGTCACTCTTTTTTCGAATCAGAGTCCTTACCCATTATCAAAGTGATTTTACGCCCCTGGATATCTTTGCCAGCTTGTGGAACACTACTCACAACTAAATGCCCCTTACCTGTGAGCTTAATCTCATTTGGAAAGCCTTGCATTTTGCGTACAACTTCTCGCAATGTTAACCCATAAACATTAGGCATCTTCGAATAAACTCGTACGTCTTCCGCCATAATGTCTTTGATTTTCTCTAAACTTCTCTTTTGTGACCTTTGCGCTTTCTTTACTTGATGATCTGGAGTCGGAATATTTTTTTGAGTCACCAATATGGGCGCTATTCCAAATCGACGAATTGAATAGGCTGCAATTTTCGAGAAAACCGGCGCAGCCACCTGAGACCCGTAGTAGTATTTTTGTGGATTATCAACGGCAATGTAAATTACAAAACGTGGATCATTGGCGGGAAGAAAACCAGCGAAACTAGAAATATATTTTCCTCTAAGGTAGCCGCCACCTTCAGGGTTTACCTTCTGAGCAGTTCCTGTTTTACCAGCAACGGGAAAACCCTGAACTCGAGCATTTTGACCCGTACCCAATTGCCCCGTGGCAAAGGTCAACATCATTCTCATACGAGCTGCTATCTTCTCATCAATGACCCTTCGTCTTACCTCGGAATCTGACTCAAGCCACTCGCCGCTTACTGGATCCTTAATTGCCTTTACAATTCTAGGTTTATGAAGCACTCCTCCGTTTGCAATCGTTGCGAATGCGTTTGCAACCTGAAGAGGTGTTGCGGTCATTCCATGACCAAACGAAACACTCGCCAGAAGATGACGATTCCAAGGTGGTTTGTGTAAAATACCTCTTGCTTCCCCTGGCAGCTCTACACCAGATTTCTCTCCAAACCCGAATTGCTTCATTATCTTGTGAACATTCTCAGCACCCATTTTTAGACCCATAATCGAGGTTCCCACATTAGAAGATTTAGCAAGAACCTCAGAAACTGTTATCTTTCCAAATTTGTGATCTGGATCCGATTCTTTGATCGTCCGTTTTCCAATTTTTATCTTCCCTTCACCAGTATCAACAATCGAATTAGCTTTAAATAAATCGTGTTGAAGTGCTCCTGCCACAAAAAGAGCTTTGGTCGTACTGCCAGGTTCAAAAGAGTCACTAGAGCTATGAATCCTTCGATTCTTTGTTGGCTGTTTAAGGGCTTTGTTGTTGTCATAAGAAGGAGTACTAGCTATCGCAAGTATTTCCGAAGTTTGAGCGTCTAAAACAACACCATAAGCACGGTCTGCTTCGTGTTCGATAACGGCTTGATCTAGTTCATCTTGTACGAAAAACTGCAAGTCTCGATCGATCGTCAACTTTAGATCTCCACCATTTGGATTGGACATAAAGATATGTCCATTCTCAAGTAGCGGGCGACCGCGAGCATCTCGATGCAACGTTAATCTCTTTTGATCTCCTGATAAGTGATCTTCATACTCCAACTCAATTCCTTCGAGCCCCTGGTTTTGGAGTCCGACAAATCCCAAGACCTGACTTAAAAGTCTTCGATTTGGATACACCCTTTTGGGTTCGACCTTGAAGGCTAGTCCCCTAATTTTTAGAGCTTTTATTTTCTCGTATTGAATTTTATCAATATGTCGTTTTATCCATTGAAATCGACTTTCTTTTTTTGATAGTTTCTTTCGCACTTTGGAATAGTTGATTTTTAGCATCCTCGAAATTTTCCGAGCTGTACTCTTTGGATTTTCAATCAACTTTGGATCTGCATACAGAGAATAGGAGTCTAGAGACACTGCAAGCTCTACTCCATTGCGATCTATAATATCTCCACGCCTAGAATTCAGAGTTACCGTTTTATTAAATAGCCGTTCTTTGAGCTGCAGAAGTCTTTCATGTGGGAATAGCTGAAGTTGTGCCGATCGAACCGCTAAGAGGGTCCACATGGAAATAAAGATACAAAAAAGAACAACTATTCGACTTTTCATTACTGCTGTACGGCAATCCCTGCTGTGGTCATTTGGATAATCTGTCCTCTTTTAGCTTTTCTCAAAGAAGAGTGAGTCATAGCTAGCCTTTGCAAATTACCCGGATCATTTATTTTTGCTAAACGAATCAATTCACTTTGATATGAGTTCTTGATCTCATTTTTCTCATTCGACATCTTCAAAACCGTGTAGCCTACGCGCCTGGTTTCTAATCGGAAAAAGGCTATAGAAAACAGGGTTACAGTAAACAAGATAATACTAATTAGTGGCTTTAGTTGCTTCTTCTCATTGAGACTCATCACTAACTCCTTTTTCAAACACCCTGAGCTTTGCACTGCGCGCCCTAGGGTTTTCTTTTGCTTCTTCATCTGAAGGTTTGATGACTTTTTTATTTACTGGACGACCAATATCTGTTCTTGATCGAAATATATTTTTAACAATGCGATCTTCTAGAGAATGAAATGTAATGACAGCTAATCGACCTCCGTCGTTTAAGCCTTTCATTAAATGGGGCAGAGATTCTTCAAGTCCACCCAGTTCTCTGTTTACTTCCATTCGAAGCGCTAAAAAGAATCGGGTGGCGGGATGACTCCCCTTGCGCCTCCAACCTTCAACTCGTTCTATTAAAGAAGAAAGCTGCAAAGTTCGCTCGAAAGGTTGCTTATCTCTATCGTTTACAATCGCCCGGACTACTCGATAAGGCTTTCTAATCTCACCAAGATCTTGAAACATTCGAATCAGATCGTCCTGGTGCCATTCATTTATAATCGTGGCCGCTGAAACCGCTTGTCTCTGATCCATGCGCATATCTAGTGGGCCATCATTATAAAAACTGAAGCCACGTTCAGCCACATCAAGTTGTGGCGAGCTCACGCCC
>CAZFYV010000327.1:0-4301 GCA_964523195.1 uncultured Pseudobdellovibrionaceae bacterium | reverse complement strand
AATGCCTGCTGGAGTGAATTTAAAGTACTGGCCAAGTGCTGGTGGAGCTGTGAATATGGCAGCTGCCCCTGTTGCGAATCCAGGTTTTGCGCCAGCTGATCCAGGCGCTGGTTTTGCTGGTGACCCGAACTCTGCCAACCTCGGTAGCACTGCTCCGATTGGCGATCCAGGAATGGCCGGAATGAACCCAGCAATGGATCCGACTATGAATGCAGGGGCCAATGTTGATCCAACCCTGAACCCTGTCAATCCGGCAGCTGACCCGTTTGCTGGAAATCCGCAAGCTGGTTCGCTTGATCCAATGGATGGCGTTGGACAGGTTCCTGAGCCGGTGGATGCTCCACCAATGGATCCAATTGCAGCTCAACCTGCCGTTGACCTTCCGCCAGAGAACCCAGCTGATATGGCTCCACCATCAGTTGATCCAATTGGAGCCTCGTCTCCTGCGGAGATCGCAAAGCAAGCGAATGGCAACAACTCAATGGTTCTATTGCTTGTAGGTGTGATTGCTCTAGCAGCTGTTGCGTTGATTGCGATTCAAATTAAAAATAAGAAGAGACCTCCAAGCATGGAGTATACTCAAGTATAAATCTATGAATTTGAGAATAAGCAAGAAGCCTCGGCATATAAGCTGGGGCTTTTTTTATGTAGAATAGAAGCAAGCTAAGATTTATGGACAATCATGTCAGGCCCTATGCCTATTAACTCTCCAGGGGCCATTGGGATCCAGACATTCTCACCATGTAGTTCTTCACTGGCAAAAACTAGGTGAGTGACTTTACCACTTGGATTTGGTTTTTCACATTCAGGAGCATAGGAGTCACAGGTATGTTTGTCGTGGCAAAAACTCTTGTAGGTCGAGCAAAAAAGAGCTTGTCCTCCTTGGTGAGCCACTAAAAAGTCTCCATCTGTTAGTAAAAATGTATAAGAGTTTAATTTCGGATTTGAACCAACATCTTGAACATAGGGGCCTACTACTCTGGCTAGAGCAACTAATGACTTCCTTAATGCTTCAAGTAGCTCTGGGGTGGTGAGATCCATAGAATTGATATCGATTTTTGCTTCGAGTTCGCTCAGCAAAAAATAAAAAAGAAGTTCGGAATCTGTTTCACCCAGAACATAACGTTTAAATCGCTGGTCGATTTGGTTGTAAAGGGTTTTACGTTTGCCCTCAAAGTCTTCTATGTTTCCGTTATGAGCAAAAACCCATCTCCCGTATTGAAATGGATGAGTGTTGAGCTGGCTTGTGGGGCCCTGAGTCGCTTTGCGAATATGGGCCATCACTGTTTGCGATGAGACGATTCCGGATACTTTTTTAAAAACTGTATCATCTTTTGCGGTTAATGGACTTTTAACCACATGTGGGCTCGAGTCGATATAATAAGCTAATCCCCAGCCATCGGGATGTTTTTGACTTTGTATTGCGAGAGCATTATCTGCGCTGACCAGGCTTCTATGGACTTGTGAGTGGATAACTGATTTAAAACCGAATAACCGACACATCCCTTAACGTTAGGTGGCCTTGCCTGTTGGGTCAAGGACTGTTAGATTTAAGGCGTGAAAACAGTAAAAGAGTACCTTCCTTTTTTAGAAAAAGCTTTGGCCTATACAACGAGATCGACCTACTTTGTAAGTCAACCTCATCTCAGAGATCTGTTTAAAGATCATTCTAATCTCATATTTGTAGCCAATCATTCTACGCCATTGTCGTGGTTGCCGACGATTTGTTTACTCGGTACAGAGACGGCTCGCAATGGAGGTGAGAATCGCACACCAATTGGTGTGATGGACAAGTTCTTTTTCGAGTGGCCTGTGTTTAAACCGCTAAGTGAGTTCTTAACTCAGTCGGCTGTTTTGTGGAGCTTTGATGAAATTCTTGACCGGCTTAATAATTCTGAAAACCTTGACCTTATGCTTTTCCCAGAAGGCTCGAATTGCTTTTTTGGTGAGCCATCTGAAATACAAAACTTTAGATCACCCAGATTTATAGAGCTCTCTATCATGACTCAAACTCCAGTGGTCATTGTTGTTCACGAGGGGTCTGAGAATTGGGCGACCGCCTTAGATGTAGGAGAAAAGCTAGTTCCTCTAACTCAATATTTTCCAAACTATGTTCAGAAAAAAATTGATGAAACTGGAATTCTCACAATGCCACTCATACCTTTTACAATTGAAGCTTTTAAAATGACCTGCGCGATTTATCGTCCGACTATGACTAAAGATGATTTAAGTGATGATCTTCCAACACGAAAGCAGCAAATCAGAGAAGAAGCTGAAAAGGTTCGGGAGTTCATGCAAAAAATGCAGGTGAAACTCAAGCAAATTCAGCCAGTATAGTTAGAACTTTCCAGATTCGTTAACGTATTCGAGAAAAGTTGCCAAAGATTCAGCTCGAGTGACTAGGCTTGGTAAGTAAATGAACTCGTCTTCGGTGTGCATTTTTCCACCTTTTGGACCCAATCCATCTAAAACCACAATACTCTTTTTAGAGATGTAGTTGACGTCTCCAGCCCCACCGGCTTTAACCGCATAACATTTCGCTCTTTCGATGGAAGATACTAAAGCTGCATATTTTTTGATGAATGGTTTGGCTTTCTTGCTACTTGAAAAAGGAGGGCAGTCATCGACGATCTCATAGGATGTATGTGCGTGATCCATTCCATCAATTGATTTTATGTACTTCTTATTGAAAACTTTTTCAATGGCTGCGTGAAGTTGCTCTCTGTCTTTAAAAGTAGAGAACCTGACATCTAACTTTGCTGAGAGATCGCCACAAATTATATTGTGTCTGTCACGACCGCCATAAACTGCACCGACATTAACAGCCACGTTCTTTTTGTAATCAGTAAGTTTATCAAGTGCAGATATCTTTTTAGCAAACTCATGGGCTGCATTTACATGGTGTCCATGAGATCTTCCTGCGTGGGCCTCTTTGCCCTTAATAGTTACATTGTACCAACGGTTTCCTCTTCTAGATTCAATGATCGATCCGTCTTCTAGACTCGGTTCGAATCCAAGGGCTAAGACTGTATCTTCAGAACATCTTCGGAAATGCTCTAAGAAACCTACAGATCCTCCCTCTTCATTAGGTGAACTAACAAACCGTATGGAATACTTTGGTTTATTCTTCCTTAGAAACAGTTCCAGCCCGCCCAAGGCCACGACTAAGCCACCTTTGTCGTCGATAACTCCAGATCCTTTAACCTTGTGGTCGTCTTCAAAAAACTCAAAGCCGTTGGGTTCAAAAGGGCTTAACACTGTGTCTGCATGTCCAACCATTGTTATAAATTTATCTGATTCACCTTTTAACTCAGCCACCAAAAGGTCGCCGCTTTCAGTGTCCGGGTTGCTGTACCACTCACTTTCGAAGCCGAGTTTTTTGAGTTCATCAGAAAGTAAGTTTTGTACTTTGTTGACTCCTTCGATGACTTGCGTTTGGGAGTCAATTTCCACCATAGCTTTTAACAATTCAGTATAGGACTCCATAAGGCTCAAGCGCTCTGTCGATGAAAGCATAGGGGAGGCCGACATTTTCCAATGTGAAAATCTCTGTTTTAGATTTCTTTTGAAAAGTCTAGCTCTGGCTTTGGTTTTTCGCTTACCTCTGCGAAATCGATCTAAGCTCTTTCCTGTTTTCATAGGCCTCTTCTTTTCGTTGCCCAGTGGGTTCCTATCTAGAGAGCTTTGTATCGCTTTATGGCCTATTTTTCAATAGAAGAGCTTGAACCTAACCTAAACCCAATAAATAATAGAGGAAATGCCGATTCGTATGTTTGTAATATACATTTTCATAGTCGTTTTTGGATACCATGTGACGACTAATTATTTGCGGCGTCCTTTAACTGTGGACAGAGCAGATGTTCAAGTTAGCAATTGGTTGGTCGATTTTGTTGAAATCCAGCAAAAGATACTACGAAAACTAGATCCCAATTCTTTCGAATATCTCATGGAAATTTATCGATTAGTGGAGTTAAGTCGAACACCCATACAAGCTGCCCTTTTTGCTAAAGTGGATGCACCAGTTGATTCAAAACGGAAAAGAGTTATCGAAAGTTTGATTCCATTTTTATTCCCTTTTGAAAGAGCAATAATTGCAAGAAAGTTTGATATTGGGTTAGACCAGAAAGCGATGGAACCTTTTGATTTTGCCAAAACTGGGCCGTGGTTGTCTAAGTGGGCGAAACTTAAAAAGCTTGAAGTTAGTTCTTTTATAAAGGGCAAAGGAACTTGGGAACATCGTCTATCGAGTCTTGATAAATATGACATTAACGAGATCTATAAAATTCTAATTTCCGAAAAGG
>CAZFYV010000326.1:0-4373 GCA_964523195.1 uncultured Pseudobdellovibrionaceae bacterium | reverse complement strand
ACATCTCCATCAAGAATAGCCTGAGCTAATCGTTTATGGTCTGGATGTCCGATGAACTGAGTTACGTCCTTGAATTCTGGAATAGAGTATTCTTTGAGGTGAGCCTCTTTCATAGAGAGCATCATTTGCGCGTTGGCTTCAACTACACTTTTATCAATCACTCCATCGGTTACTGCTTTTTCAACCGCGGACAAACCGAGCTCAGGAGTTTCAAAGTCGTTACAATATAGTAAAAGATTACATCCAGCTGTTACTGCTCGGGTTGCTATTTCTTCAGGGCTCCAGTGGTTGCGAAGTGCTTTCATGTCGAGATCATCACTGATAACGATGTTTCTAAACTTATATTCGCCTCGAATATATTCATCGATAATAGATTTTGAAAGTGTCGCAGGCCATTCCGGATCTAAAGCTTTATATCGAATGTGTGCTGTCATAACCATTGGCAGTCTTGCTCGGAAAACTTTTTTGAACGGCGCCATATGAATGGACTTTAAGGTTTCAAGATCAGAATTGTCTTCTGGTAGCTCTTCGTGTGAATCGAGAGAAACTCCACCATGTCCTGGAAAATGTTTAGCGCAGGGAATGATTCCTGACTTGATATACCCTCTCACTAGAGCTGAACCAAGTTTTTCAACAATTCCTGGTTCGTTGCCTAAAGACCTATCGCCGATAACTTCATTGTCTTTGTTTGTAAGGACATCGATACAAGGGGCGTAATCTAAATTGATTCCCATGGCTTTAAGTTCGGTTGCCATAAGATTTGAGAATTTAAACGCAACAGATGTGGAATCTAATGCTGCCAATTTTTCAAGAGCAGGCCACATGGTAAATGGTGCTTTTAAGCGAGAGACTCTCCCGCCTTCCATATCGATGGCAACGACAAAAGGAGTTTTGCTTTCTGTTTGAGACTTTAAGCTTTGAAGTTCACTTACGAGTCCGTGAATCTGTTCTGGACTTTCTAAATTGCGTCCAAAAAGTGTTACACCACCGATATTGTTTTCGGTAATAAAAGACTTTTCCTCTGCTCCGAGAGTTGTGCCTTTTAGTCCAATCATCATTTGTTGACCGATAGTTTGTCTCAATCCCACAGGAGCTCCTTGATTGTTAACACTTTAAGTTCTCATTTTTGCACCTATTAATCAATATGGGGACCTTCAATGCAAACCGACATTTACACTTCAGCCTAATACAAAGATCTAGTTAAATGAGTGAATGGGGGCGTGGATACAACTTTTCTCTTAGCGCATCGCCGATAATAAACACTAAAAACACCACAAGGAAGAGTGCTAGACCTGGGAAAATACTCATATGGGGTGCTTCCCACAGGAATTGGCGACCTGAGCTAAGTAAACTGCCCCACGAAGGTTGAGTTGCCGGTATACCAAAACCTAAAAAAGTAAGACTTGATTCAGAGAGAATAATTCCGGCAAATCCAAAGGTCATCTGCACACCCATTACAGGAAGAGTGTTTGGAAGAATATGGGTGATGATTTGTCTAATATTTCGGGCTCCCAATGCTTTAGCTGAATTTACATATTCTCTTTGTTTTAGATGGAGCACTTCTCCTCTAACGATGCGTGCATATCCCGCCCAGCTTGTAAAAGACAGAGTGAGAATTAATGCGAATACTGACGTTGCTTGAACAACAGCAGCTACGGTCAAAACAAGTAAGAGTCCTG
This sequence comes from uncultured Pseudobdellovibrionaceae bacterium, assembly GCA_964523195.1. Taxonomy (GTDB): domain Bacteria; phylum Bdellovibrionota; class Bdellovibrionia; order Bdellovibrionales; family JAGQZY01; genus JAUHWN01. The sequence goes on along the minus strand of CAZFYV010000326.1, from coordinate 2,694 downwards.
GAAAGGCAAAAAAGATATCTACGACTCTCATAAGAACCTGATCGACCCAGCTTCCAAAAAAACCAGAAATTGAGCCGACAATAACCCCAATGAGGCTCGCTATAAGAGTTACCAGTAGAGCAATAAATAGAGAGGTTTGTGCGCCTATAATAACTTGTTTAAAGACGTCGATACCATTTTGATCAAAACCAAAGGGGCTTGAGATACTTGGCCCTTGAAGTCGTTCCGACAAATTCATATCAAGGGTTGCATCTCCCCAAAAAAGTGGAGCAATGAGGCTTATTAAAAAAATGCTTCCAAGTGTTATTAATGCAAGTTTTAGTTTCATGACATTTGCACCTTTGGTTGTAGGAGTGCGTATAGAATATCAGTCACTAAACTAGAAAGAACATAAACTGTTGCAACAAAGAGAACGGTTCCTTGAATCATGGGGTAGTCGCGCCTTTGAAGGGATTCAAATATTAAAGACCCTAATCCCGGCCAGTCAAAAATTGTTTCAACTATGACAGTTCCAGTGAGAAGTGAACCGAGAAGAATTCCAAATAGAGTAAGTAGCGGCATCAGAGCATTTTTAAGTGCATGTTTAAAAAGTGTTCTTGTTTTTGAATTGCCTTTTGCAAGAGCGACTCTAATGTAGTCTTCAACCAATACATCTTGCATTGAAGAAAGTGTCATTCTGTAAACAAGTGCAATTAATCCAGATGCGAGAGTTAAGGAAGGAAGTATAAGGTGAGCTAGGGTTCCATGTTCACTAACGGGTAAAATATTTAGTTTCACTGCGAAGATAAAAATGAGCACCGGGCCTAACCAGAAAGACGGCATGGCAAGTCCGATTAAACTGAAAAATGAATTAGACGACCTAAAAATTTTTCTATTTTTAGGGCTCGATAAGACACCTAGTGGTATCCCAATGAAAAACGAAATAATAAGAGCTGCTAAGCCCAGTTCTAATGTTGCGGGTAGGCGATCTGTAATCTCTAGAGTAACTGATCTTTTAGTAAATAAAGAGGTACCAAGGTTTCCTGAAAATAGATTTCCGATATAAGTTGTGAATTGTTCTTGAATTGGTAGATGAAGATTTAAGCTTTCACGAAGAGCTTTTTTATCCACTGCTGATGCATGATCTCCCAACATCAATTCTACGGGATCGCCTGGAACCAAATGAATCAGCATAAAGGTAATAACTAAAACACCAAGGATTGAGATAAGTCCGCTAATAAGTCTGGTGAAAATCAGGGACTTCATGTGCTTCCCTATGGGCCCTTGGTTTTAGCCAAGTCGTTAATTTTGCCCTTTGGTGTCCCGTTGAATATTGTATTTATATTCTTTGGATTATAGGGCTGATTGGAAGTGGCGTCTATAGGCTCTTTTACAAGCTCAGCAGTGATTCCTTGAAGAGGAGATCTGGTAAAAAGAGGTTCCCCTTTAATATTCATAATATTAACGAACTTAGAATTTTTAAAGGTGTTGAGTATTCTAAAAGCTCTTTGATTTTTGTGAACCACTTCGCTTTCAATAAATGCTTGTCCCTGGTAGACGCGTGCGTCCTCTTCTGCCATAGCTTGAAACGAAAACTTCAATCCTTTTGAGAGCCCTTGAGGAGATTGTAAAATCATATAGGTCAGAAAGGTCGATAGGAAAGCTCCTTGAGGAAGGCGCACCTGAAGTTGTTGTGGTTTCTTATTAGTAGTTACTATGGCGGTCATAACATCATTTTTGAATTGGGCATCGATGGTTTTTGTCTGAGATTTTGACACTGTCGTATACCTATACGATATGGGCTTCAGGCTTTGAGTAGCAGTGGCCACAAGGCTTTCTTGAATATCTCCGCTATTGGGGTTTGTTCTTAAGAAAGTAGTACTTCTAAATTGTTTTTTTTGCGCGTCGTACTCATATCTCTGAATAAAAAAGCCGATATGAGTTTGTCGCTGACTGAGTTTGTAATAGCCTTCAAAAATGATTTTTGCATCGAGATTTTCAGCACTGAAAAGCACCCCGATTATCATCAAAGATGACAAAGCCAGCTGGATTAATTTTGTGGTCAAACTCGATTTAAGTCTATATCTGTCCGTTTGTAGCATGCTCAATTCTCTCTAGTTGAGAGGCATCTGTCAAAGTCGTTAAGAATTTGCAGAAATTGTATTAAACTCATTCGTACCTAGGAGGGGTTAGTGAGAATAAATGAAAAAGGTCAAATGGCGATTTTTATTGCCCTTATCTTCCAAGTCCTTTTTGTGTTCTTCGCTATGGTCGTGAATGTTGGACTCATTGTTCACGATAAAATTGCACTTCAGAATTCTGTTGATTTAGGGGCCTATTACGGAGCTATGAAGCAAGCAGAGGTCATGAATCAGATCGCCCATGTGAACTATCAAATTAGGCAAATCAATAAATTACTCACCTTCCGATTGCGTGTCGTAGGAGATCTTGGATTAAATCCTCCATCTAACCCAGCTGGTGGCCACCCTGTCAGAACCGGGAATCCTAATAATGATGCGCTCTATTCCCCGCAAGGAAATAATGACGTCGCTAATTTTTGTGTGACCCATAGTGAGTGGGCAGAGGCGAACTTTGTTGATGCTGATGCTTCGACCTGTAATGACATCAATTTTTCGATTAACCAACTTCCATCGGTAAACGTAGTTGCTGGGTTTTTGCCATTTGTGAATCGAATTTCTAGCCTGGTGAATACTC
>CAZFYV010000325.1:0-4379 GCA_964523195.1 uncultured Pseudobdellovibrionaceae bacterium | reverse complement strand
ATCACCATCCTCTTCTGCTACTTCCAACTCTGTGGAGAGAACTACCACTGGTGGTGGCGCTCGTTCTGCACGGCGGGATCGACCGCCCTTTATGTATTCTTTTATTCCTTTGTCTATTTCAAGCTTTATTCCTTTTGCATTGGAGTAGCAAAAAGCATCGTGCATAGATCGCTTTTCGCAACTTTCGCCTTCGCCCGTGTAGGTATTAGATGTATCTTCATCCACTTCGGGGTTTCTGTTTAAGACCAATTTTTCAATAAGGGTAAGTTTGCTGCCTTCGAATAGGTTTAAGTCAACAATCGTAAGTAGGACCAAAAGGTTTAATAGGTTCTCTCTAATTTGGGAGGCTTGCGGACCTTCGGTTAACTCCTCAAAAGCCGTATATGCGAGCTGTTGCTTTTTGTAATACTTGAACGTTAAGCCTCGAGCGCTGTAGTAGACTCTAGCTTGATCAAGAGTCATATCTTGAAAAACAGTTTTAAGAAATGAGTTAGCATGAGATAAAACGTCTAAGAGTAAAGGGGAGTCTAGTGGGTCTTCGTTATTAAGAGCGTGGTAAAGTTTTTCCCTCAAATCAGCGTTAGAGGAGATACCATCGACAATCAAAGTTGGGGTGTTTTCGTTTACGAAAGGGCCCTTTTCACCAATGAGATTTAAAAACCAGGTTTGTGCGTCAGGGGTTAGCTGACCGAAATGGCTGGCGATACTACTCTCTACTTTTAGCTTTAATTCGCGGAGTTTTTCAGATTTGTTTTTTGCCGATTCTCCGCTATTAAATTCAAATTGACCAAGAGACTCCTGAATATCTACAGGAGCAGGCAGGTTGATTGAGTTATCAGCGAAAATACCCTGACAAGATTCAGCCCCGTGGGCCTCAATAGACGTCACAAAGAGAAAGCTAATTGTCAGTAGGCTAGATACAGCCGTTCTCAGCTTAAATATCAAATATAACTCCCATTTTGGGAGCTATATGAGCAAGAACAAGACCAGTTTTAGCGCTTAATATTCGACAAGAAAACCAATATTTATCAAAGCCGAAGTGAAATCGAAAGTATCATCGAGTCCCACTATTGCTTTGAATTCAGCTAAGAACCATGTGTGGTTGACGCCATAATCTCGATCGAGATTGGCTGCGTACCTTGGCTCGATCCAATCCATAAGAATTTGCAAACCGCCGCCTCCGACAGCAACTAAAGACCCACCGAGTTTAGGATCGCCACCATCGTCTCTGAATTCGGCAAAGGTAAAGTAGCCTCCGCCACCTTCAATGTAAGGAACAAATAACTGAGTGTCTGAATATTGAAATTTGTATTGAAGAGTCACTTGGTTGGGAAACAAAACAAAAGTGAATTGCTCAAGGGGTTCTTCGTCGGCCCGGGCCGGATCTGCAAATCTCCCTTTACCTTGAGCAAAATAAGCCCCTGTCGTAAAGCGAACATTTATGTGCCCAGCACCTCTCGTGAGAGTCCAATCCCAGTCAAAAAACAAAACAGGGCCAGGCTGCTCGCCGTAAATATCTTCGAAGGTAAATAGGTTCGAAGGATTTTGAATATCTAGTGGACCAAAAATTCCTAAGTGAAAAGCAAATGAGCCTTCAAGTGGAGATTCGATTCGATCGTAAATATAAGAGCCATCTGATTGAACTCTTGCTTTCGGACCATCTGGCATAAACTGAATAGTTTCAGGTTGTTTTTCTTTTGAAGTGGTTTTGCGGTTGACTGTTTTTTTGTTGGAATTCTTATTGGATTGTTTATTTTCGAAGCCGTTTTCGACCACACCAGGGTAAGGCGCTTCAGCTGGAGGACGCTCTTCATCAAGTTCTTCAGCCAGTTCCTCTTCTTCTTCATCCTCATCTTCATCGTCTTCTGCTTCAGCAATTTCTTCTTCGCTGCCCTCGATATTTATCGTGTCTTCTTCGGCGTATGCGTTTGGCGAGACCGAAATGGAGATTGCAAAAAGAAAAACGATTCCTATAGAAAGAGTTTTAATTCTTTGTGGAGTAAGTCTCGATCTTAGGACTTTTATCATTATGAGAAGCGAAGCCAGTAAAAGCCCGTAGACGATCATTGCCACCACCCAGTGTGTTTGTAAGCTAAGCTCTGCAAAAAGCCATGTCGGCCATAATATGGCTCGTACAAGGGGTTTAAACTCTATATTGCGATTGAGCCATCTGGCTGCGCCAGGTCCGTGCTGATAATAGGAGTCTACGAACTGACTACCGAGTCGATTTGAGATTAAAAAGCGATCTCGAAATTTTCTAAAAGTTTCAACTTTGGAGTGCAGCGAGCTGTTGTATGCAGCTGTTGTGATAAAGCAATTAGTATCGTCAGCTAAGACTCCTAAAACTTCACCAGGTTGAGCAAAGTGGCATGTGGTTCCACCATCAGTACATGTTTGATCAAGAGAACCATCTCCTGGAGTGAAGTAGCCAATATTTCCAGCCTGATCGATAGAAGCGACTCTGAAGTAATATCCTTGATCGTTTTGCAGGCCATCTATAATTTCATCAGATAAAACAAAAGATCCATCGGATTCTTCTTCGATTTCCAAATCTCCACAAACTGTTTTTGGAGTCACATTGTTAAAGCCAGTAACATCAAATGCGGCAGGGCCTTCAGCACATAAGAAGCGAATCTTTTCAAAGACGATATTGTTACTTGTAGTTGGAAATCCATCAGGTGCTGCCAAATCCCGAATAAAAACTTTTCCGTCACCAGGAATCACCGTGAAATTACAAAGCCCATCTTGTGAGCCAATATCTGCACTATCGCAAGCCTTGTGTTCACTGGTTTGGTCGCCATTGATGTCTACCTGGCCAGCGCTTCTTTGTAGTTTGATACTGATAGTGGCAAAATCGTCATCGCTAGAATCTAAAAGGTTGTCGTTATTGCCATCAACTCCGACACGAATAGACGCCGTAACATCGGTTTCACAACTTGCAGCCCCTAAAAGAGAGCAAACTGAACTCCAAGTCACTGCAAGTTCAGCACTGTCAGCAGGTCCCGTAATTTGAGGAGAGTTTAATTCTCCAGTAATCTCTGTATCACCATCAGAATCAGTAATGATGGCGTCACCTGTTGCAGAGTCAGATTTGATATCGATTCTTAAAATCAAATTGTCGTGAATTCTTCGTTCGTTACAGGCAGTGTAGGTTTCTGAGCAATTGTTGCAGGTGGAAGTATTAACTTTTTCGGCACATGAACCTTCTCCTGTTCCCGCACCAGCATCACCAGCTGTTCCTCCAAAAACCACGAGGGCTTCTTCATCGTCATCGAGCCCCGTGATGTTTGAAGCATTGTCGATATCTACAATTTCGATGGTACTGAAAGCTGGAATTGAAAAACTAAGAAGTCCGATAAAGACTAAAGTCTGGGTAGTTTTTAAGGTTTTAGCAAAACCATAGCTACTGATCTGCAATATGTTTAAAGGCTTTAAACTAATCAATAGCTGAGAAATAACGTCCAGTCCGTGACGAAGTAGATTTGCCAGAAAAGACCTCCTAGTCCTGAGGAGATTTTCTCATAGAAATTGATTAAGTGTCAAAAATCACTTGAGCAATTTGAAGTCCGTTGAGGGCCGCCCCTTTGCGTAAATTATCAGCGACCACCCACATTTGATAAGAGTCATCAAAGGCAAGATCTTTGCGTAACTGTCCGACATAAACAGGGTTTTCGCCAGAGGCCTCAGAGTTCACCGGATAGAGTTTTGGGCTATCCATGGGAACGAATTCGATGCCTTTGAAGCTTTGTAAAACTTCTGCAATTGCCTCAGAACTGGTAGATTTCTCAGTTTCAAACCAGACAGCTTCACTGTGTCCATTGATCGAAGCGATTCGCACGGTGAATGCTGAAATCTTGAGGTCTGGGTGACCAAGAATCTTTTTAGATTCATTCATAATCTTCATTTCTTCAGAGCAAAACCCGTTGTCCTGTTGGCTACCAATCTGAGGAATCGCATTAAAAGCGATTTGTTTAGGGAAAGTTTTTCCAGCTTGAATCTGCTCACCATTGAGAACGTCTTGAGACTGTTTCAATAATTCATCTAAGCCATCACGACCAGCGCCACTCACTGACTGATAGCTGGCTACGCGAACGCTTTTTAATCCAAATTGTTCGTGGATTGGTTTTAGAGCAACCACCAGTTGAATAGTTGAGCAGTTTGGATTTGCTATAATTGCAGGTGAATCGCCTTTTTTAGGGAGGTCCTGGCCATTGACTTCGGGAACACACAGCAAAGTATTAGGGTCCATTCTGAAGGCGGCAGAATTATCAATGGCAAAGGCTCCTTCTTTTACGGCCTGTGGTGCCCATTCTTTTGAGATATCATCTCCCGAGGAGAAGAATACGAGATCAAGGCCCTCGAAGCATCCAGGTTTCAAG
>CAZFYV010000324.1:0-4397 GCA_964523195.1 uncultured Pseudobdellovibrionaceae bacterium | reverse complement strand
TCCCAAGACGGAATAGAGAGTTTCGCCTTCATCGTAGAGTGAAAAGCCGTTCCCTTGAGCGTCTTCAACATCTGCCACTGATCTCCATTTTTGGATTTCTACTGCCGACGCGCTATCCATTTCTCCAAGAGGGAGAGTAGACTTTATTTCAGATAAAGCATTTTTGACTTCTAATGCTAATTTCTGAATTTTCTCTTCAGTTGTTTTTTTATCAGATTCTTCAGATTGATTTACAAAGATTGTCTGTGGAGCCGTACAAGCCTGTTGATCCCAGATACTGATGTCAAATGCTATGGCCTTACCCAATCGGCTTAGGTCAGTTTCATTCTGGAGTGCTCGATCTTCTATAAAACCAAGACTTAGCTTAGGTCCAAATAGAATTAACTTGGATTTAGACGGTAAATCGTCTCGATAGGCTTGAACGGCCTGTTCGCCTCCCCAAACTACGATGCCGTCCATATTTTGCTTAAATCGGCCGATAATATCTTTTTGCGAAGATGAGTAACTTATTGCAGCTATACTTTGGCTGACAACTTTGTCAGAGTCACAAGATTGTAGAGTCTTAATAAACAAAGGTAAAAAGTAAGTCTCTGCAGAGGACATTTTAATAATAGTGATATTACCTGTGATCAAACCTTCCACTAGTGAGCCGAGGCCTGCTAAAAATACATTTCCACTGACTATGTGTAGAGTAACTCCAAGGGGACACCAAGTTTGAATTCTATCCAATGAGGAGTTTTCAAAATATTCATTCAATTCGCTCTTCACTGGAAGCCCTCTTAGCTCTGTGTCGAGTTTAGCCTCCAAATTCTTTCTGTTGAGCATAGCCGTGACATGATCCATAGCCATTTCGATCATTTCTGATGAAAACCCTGTGATTTTAGGTAGCTCTTCAGTGGCCTCTTTTCTCGCAGGAAAGTTTTTATCCGACCACAGTTTTCCAACATGATCCAAAAGATCAAGAACTTTTGTTCGAGGGTAGGCAGCAAATTGAGCGCGCACTCGATGGGACTGAGAGATTATTTCATCGCACTGAGCGAGATCAATACGAGTATCTGTCGTAGTTTTTCCGAAAATATACATCTTAACCTCTCTTTACCAAGTCGTTAGCGGTGATTGCACATCCCTTATGTTTGGACAAGCCACCTCGACCAACAAGAGTGAATGTGGGAGAGTTGTATCCACAAGAACATGGATCGGGATCTACCATACCCAAGTCCGTCGAGAGTATTGAGTGATTTGGCATCATCGTATTGAAAGGACATAATAATTCAATAAGACCAACTTGGCCCTTAGGAAGTGGTTTTAAGGTTTTAGGGTCTCTAATGATAATTCGATTGAAAACAGGAATATGAAATCTATGATGTGAACATTCCATATAGGGGGAACTATGCTCTGCCATTCCATACCCATCTCTAATTCTATCAGCAGGAATTCCAAGTTTCGAAAAAACAACAGATCGAAACTCCTCTTTACTTACTTTTTTGTTTTCTGCCGCTTTCCAGCCACCACCTGTTAGTAGCGTAGATCCCTCTGGCAAGGAGAAATTCTCCTGACAGCTATCTAAAAATTCAAACATAAAACTAGGGATACCGCTTATTCGAACAGGTTTGCCCTCATCACAGTAATTTTTAATGGTTTCGGTGACCTTTTTAAGGTCAAAATTCCAGGCACCCTTTTGGTCTTTTTCAATGGCATAATAGATCGAGTTAACCGGAGCAAATTGAGTTTGGTTTTTTACACTAAATGCGATTCCTAAGTCTTTTGCCTGTTCAGGGTTGTAGATAAACATGAGATAGTTAGTCGCCTGATCGGTTACAAGGTCTTCTTGTTGCCAAACTGATTTGAGAAGTTTTTGAACTCTGTCCAGACTTTCTTGATCAAACCAGACTTGTGTTTTTTGACCTCGAGTTCCTGACGACGTAAGATTCAAAGCCTTGTTTTCTTTCTCTCTTGAGAGAAGTAAATGATACTTCATGGCAGTGACACCAAGGCTAGGTATCTTTGGAATATCTGATTCTTTTTGGAGAGAAGAAGGATTGAAGTTCTTTTTATCGTAAAAGTTTTTGATCACAGGATTTTTGTCGTAGTGAAATTGAACTGCTTCTTTCATTGCATCTAAAAACAACTGACTTTTATCAGCTGTCCATATATGTGGGTCCGCGATATTGGAGAGAGCATCCATATTATGAAATTGAGATTGGTCTAAATTTCCCATTACAGTCTCCTGTTTCGCTGGTAGTTCTTCTTAATGATTTCCAATAGCTTTTGTCCAACCTCTGATGAAACTCTAATTTTATCGAAGGCAACATGGGTCGGTGCAATACTTTGAAGTCTCAGAGCTAGTTGATCACCGTACTTGTAAGGTACAAAGCCTGCAAAAAAGAAACCTTGTTCCGCTAAGTAGTCGTAGCACTGGGCAATTCCTGGTTGATTGAGAGGTACTTCTACAGCAACATACTGAAAGCCATCTGCCAAAGCGTGGGTCCACTCGTGTTTGATTTGTTTCAAAACATCAAAACTAGGTTGATCGATTCTGTAGATGAGTGATTTTTGAGCGGTTTGGATTTCTTTTTCAAACTTGCCCGTCTCAGGAAGTGGGTAAAATCTCGGTGTTGGAACCCATTCTATATTGAGTTCCTCTAGGAGAAACCCTAGTTTCTCCCCAATATTACTAGGTAGCATCACCTGTTTGCCAAAGGGGTAGGGATCTCTGGGAATAACACCAATGAGGAGGGTATAGCGATCCATTCCACTGGGGTCTGATCCTAAGCCAAGTTTTTCAAGGCTTGCCTGTGTCTTTTTTGACTGACATCCTACAAAGATAGCTAGTTCTTTTATACCGTAGTCTTTGATTATTCCCTGAGAAAAAGCATGATTTGTTACAAAATCAAATAGACAGTAACTCATCTCGAGGTCTTTCGAAAACTCCATGGTCTTTGCAAAAACCTCTCTAAATAAACCCTTCGATTTAATTCTCGGGTCCACAACACCTAGTGAAGCTTCATAGACTTGTGGTTTTTGATTCCACCTCTGGAGTCCAACGTGAGCCAGCAGTTCTCCTCGGGAGTTTTCTGCGACAAAGCTATACAGATTATTTTTTTCAATTAATTCTATAATTCTTTTTGGGTAGTAGATGTACTCATTGATATAGTCGTAACCGTAAACCTGGTAGAAGAGTCTCGATAAAAGAGGTGCTGAAGAAATATTCATGGGTTGAATGCTGATCTCTTTGTCACTGATCATCCCCTCATCTTCTTGGACGAAGCAATCTTCCAATTCATTGGTAGGGTAATCTATGCATAGAGCTTGACCTTCACGGCCTAGGTTTAATTTTTATGCCCAATTGATTGGGCTCAGCAGGATTCATTGTAATTGGGTCGTTTTGATTCTTAAGCTCGATAAAGAGCTTCTCTGAATCCCGACCAATTTTTACCGGAATTGGACTTCTATGAAATCCTCCATTCCTAGAAAGAACCCAGGAGCAAGCAGAGTATGCTTTATCTCGAAGACCATTGGCTTTTGTTTCTGGAAGGCCATAATTCATAGCTGAAGAAACTATGAGGTCTACTGCAGTATTAATAAAACTGCTATTCAACGGAATATTTATATCAACGCTCTGAATTTCACAGGGTTTTGATTTTTGGACTTCACTAAATGGCATCGATAACCCTCATTAGTTTTCCGGTGCGAGGGTTTCTTGGAATAGAACCTTGGGGAAGAATTTCGACAACAACTGGCTGAATCGTTCCCTTTTTTAAATGGTCATCAATTGTGGGTCGACTTGCTCTGAGTTTAGTGACAAAATCCTTTTGAATATCTTCGACAGGACCCATTTCTTCTGCGGCCTCAATTCGAATGGTCAGTTGATCTTTTCCATCAACTCTAGATTTTTGGATCTGAATTGTTCCTGACAGACTCTTAAAGCCAAGAACAATTTCTTGAATGGCATTATAGTCGACAGAATCGTAACCGATTCTAAGCACATCATCTCCGCGTCCGAGGAGTCTAAAACGTGGTGTTGTTCTTCCACATTCACAAGGTTCTATCCATTGTGCGCGATCTCCAACTCGATATCTAAGAATTGGAGTAAGGGTTCTCACATAAGGAGTTACATAAAGCATCCCAATTTCACCTGGGCCACAGGGCTCACCAGTTTCTTCGTTAATGATTTCCATATACATTTGATCATCATGACAATGAAACTCTCCAGTTTGACTATGCTGGCATTGATAGCCAATATACCAGGATTCAACGGTGCCGTAGCCCGGAGCCCCTATGAGTTCGACTCCAAAATCTCTTCTGAGTTCTTCTTTGTCAGCGGGATAGATATGTTCACCGCCGTAATAGACTTTTTTAATGTTCAGTAAATCGATTAGTATGCATGCAGATACAAC
>CAZFYV010000323.1:0-4403 GCA_964523195.1 uncultured Pseudobdellovibrionaceae bacterium | reverse complement strand
GTCGCATGGAGGGCTCGCTTTTGGTAAATTTGTAGAGCATGTAAGACAGAAGGAAGAGTTTGTAAGATCATAGCCCGTACCAGTGAAGGACCATAGTGTTTGTCTTCTATGTCTGTAAATAAGGTTCCGCGCTCAAAGTAGTATTTTTGCAATTTAATATGGGCATCGATATTATCAATTTTATCTGAAAATTTGGCTCGTACCCATTTGTAGGCATCTATATAGTCTTGAAGTTCGCTTTCTTCAATTCCAAAATCAGAGGTGAGATGCATACTTCTGCCAGTATTACCTAAATTTCCCTGGATATCGTAATCTTCGTCCGTGTAAAAATCTAAAGCTATTTTTCTAGCGTCTAAAAGATTTTTTAATTTTTCATATTTCTCAGTTTTCTCATAAGGGGCGATATTTTCTAGTTTGGAAGGGTATTTATTTTGAAACTGTTCGAGAAGAGCATCTATAAGAATTGCGAGTTGATCAGGAGTGAAATACTTATCAATATATTTTACGATATCTTTTGGGAGTCCATCGACCATTCCCGTTTGAGAGAGCTTTAATCGTTTGAGGTTTTGGAAGCGCCCCTGTCGATCAACAAGTGTTTTAGATACGGTTTGAAAGTAATCCAAGGTCAAAAAATACTTATTTTCTTTAACAGCTTTGTTGATGAAGGCCTTGATTTCGGCTGCCACCTCAGGGTCTATATCTTGGTTAAAGAATTGATCTGAGCTATTAAGTAAGCCAGAAGCCGTTGTGCCTTCTACTACCGCTAAGGCAGTTGAAGGAGAAGCCTCTTCGGTCGTTGCTGTAGCAGACTGATTGGCAAAATAGTCTTCACAGACATTGGCCGTAGAAGTCTGTTTAGTTAAGATGATTAAGCTAATAATAAAAAATGGGATGATTCTTTTCATAATCTAAACTCTCTGCAAGCGTTTGTTTTTTAAGTCGTTGTAGTGCCGGCTAGAATTTCAAGAAATATACCTACAAGAATTTCTAACTAAGCACTAAAAGGACTGCTTTTTTTGGTGCCACTGTGGAACTGATCAGAGATCTAATGCCTTTAGCTTTCAGTAGAGAAGTCGGAAACAAATGAATCTTGAGAAAGTGAGCGTCAAATTGAGTGATTCGCGCAAAATTGGCGAAGAATTAAAGTTCTTTGAAAAAAAGCCAGCAGATAAATCCGCTGGCTTACGAGGAAAGATTTTTTAATGGGTATTGGGAAAAAATCTAAATATCAAAGCGGTCAAGGTTCATAACTTTGACCCAAGCTTTTACAAAATCATCTACAAACTTGCGTTTAGCATCGTCAGCAGCATAAACCTCAGCAATAGCTCTTAATTCAGAGTGGGAGCCAAAAATAAGATCAATTGGTGTCGCTGTATACTTCACTTTGCCGGACTTGCGATCGATACCTTCATAGATTCCAGCCATGCTTGAAGACTTTTGCCACTTCGTCGACATATCGAGAAGGTTCACAAAGAAATCATTGCTGAGAGTTCCGGGTCTACTCGTGAAAAGTCCATGCTTAGAGTTGCCTGTGTTATTGTTAAGAGCCCTAAGGCCACCAACAAGAACCGTCATTTCAGGTACCGTTAAATTTAACAAGTTTGCTCTATCAACAAGGCTCTCAAGGGGTGGTAAAAGTGCATTTTGAGAGTAGAAGTTTCTGAATCCATCGGCCTTTGGCTCTAAAACTGCGAAAGAAGAAACATTGGTTTGAGCTTGAGTCGCATCACCTCTACCTGATTTGAATGGAACACGAACTTTTACACCGAACTTTCTAGCAGCTTGCTCAACAGCAGCCGTTCCACCGAGAACAACCAGATCAGCCATGGACACTTTTTTGTTTTTGGCTTTAATTCCTCTAAGTACTTTAAGAACTTTTTGGAGCTCTGCTGGGTTGTTTGCTGCCCAGTCTTTTTGAGGAGCTAGCTGGATACGCCCACCATTTGCTCCACCTCGCATGTCCGTGCCTCTAAAGCTAGCAGCGGCAGACCAAGCGGTACGTACGAGTTCAGAGGTGGTTAATCCAGAATTCAGTATCTGTCTTTTGAGTCGAGAGACTTCGCCTGAACTGAGTCTTTTTCCTCTTGGTACTGGATCTTGCCAGCTCAAGATTTCTTTAGGCACCTCTTTACCCACATAGCGCGAGCGAGGGCCCATATCTCTATGAGTTAGCTTAAACCATGCTCTCGCGAAAGCATCTTCAAACTTTTTAGGGTCTTTTAAGAAAGCCTCAGAGATTTTTCTATAAGCTGGATCCATTTTTAAAGATAAGTCAGTCGTGTACATCACTGGAGCGTTGCGCTTTCCTTTAACATGGGCATCAGGAACCATGTCTGCTGCTTGTCCTTTTTCAGGAATCCAAAGTTTTCCGCCAGCTGGAGTTGTTGTCTGAACCCATTTGAAAGCAAAGAGGTTTGCAAGATAACCGATTGACCACTTAGTAGGCGTTGCGGTCCAAGCACCTTCGAGTCCACTTGTTGTCGTATCTTTGCCTTTTCCTGAACCACATTTGTTTTTCCAGCCAAAGCCTTGCTGTTCAATACCTGCACCTGCTGGTTCTACACCAACGCAATCTTGAGGTTTTTTAGCTCCATGACCTTTACCAAAAGAGTGTCCACCGGCTATTAGTGCAACGGTTTCTTCATCATTCATGGCCATATTTCCAAATGTTTCTCTAATCTCTTTGGCTGCAGCTAATGGATCCATATTTCCGTTTGGACCTTCAGGGTTTACATAGATTAACCCCATTCTTACTGCGCCTAGCGGCTTGCGAAGTTTTCCATCTTTTTTAAATCGCTTTCGCGCAAGCATTGTTGCTTCAGGTCCCCAATATACGAGATCTGGTTCCCAGTCGTCTGAACGTCCACCTGCAAAGCCCATAGTTTTAAAACCCATGTCTTCCATGGCAACATTTCCAGTAAGGACCATAAGGTCAGCCCAAGAAACTTTTTTTCCATACTTCTTTTTAACAGGCCAAAGAAGTCGTCTTGCTTTGTCCAAATTAGCATTGTCAGGCCAAGAGTTAAGTGGTTCAAAACGGAGTTGCCCTCCGCCAGCTCCACCGCGGCCGTCATAAGTTCTATAGGTACCAGCACTATGCCAGGCCATTCGAATAAAGAAAGGACCATAGTGACCCCAGTCGGCAGGCCACCAGTCTTGAGAATCGGTGAGTACTTTTTTGATATCTGCTTTTAGTGCCGCGAGGTTTACTTTTCTAAACTCTCGAGCGTAATCGAACTTTTCGCCCATCGGGTTTGATTCGACGGTGTGTTGTCGAAGTGGTGAAAGATCTAAACGCTCTGGCCACCAAAAGTTAATGGGTTTAGCTTGGTTTGGTTTAACCATGCCCATATTCTTTTCAGAGGATGAGTTTCCTCCCATTGCGCAAGCTACACTGAACATCATCGCGATTGCTGAAAGTGAGGCTACTTTTAAAAAATTGCTTCTCATTGATTTCCTCCAAAAACACTCCCATGGGCTATTCTGAAACACGCATAGAAGAACTTATTTAGTTTAAGATATCTTGAACAGTAGCACCCCAAACCTTTGAAAACAAATTGAAAGAAGTTATCTGAGAATAGATTTTCTCTATAGGAAAGGTGTTTAAAAATAGATAGCTGCAAACTTGCTGCTAGTGGCTCTTTTATGGATTAAGCTTTCGTTGGCGCGCTGCGCTGGACGATCTCGAAATAGTTTAACTGAAGTTTTTGTGTACAATTTAGAGATGCATCCGAGTTCTTGCAGACTTAAAGTTGTACTCGCTTTTGCAATCGTTGTTTTGTTGCTTCAATCAGCCTGTACCGCAAGAAAAGTAAAGGTCCTTATTATGTCTAGCGATATTAAAATTACATCCATGACCTACAGTCAAAGAAGTACTGGGAGTATAGATCCCGATTCATACGCCTACGAGACAGAATGGACTTATTCTCCAACAAAAGAAGAATCCGATAAAATAATCGATGAAGTTAGAATCAACAGTGAGTGGACTCTTAGAGAGTTTTTCGAAGCTCAAAATAAAGGGGATGAGAAAAAGTTAAAAGAAATGGCTAGGGACACTTCTAGTGACAAGCCTATAGAGTATGAGCCTGGGAGTACGGCAACCTATTGGTCGATCACCTCTAATGTCGGTGCTGTTTCAAATAGTACTCGTGAATATGGGATAAGTAGTTTTCCAAAAGTTGTTTTTGAAAAGGGCAAAGAGGTAGGTAAAAACGCACAGGGTATTCCTGAAGGTGGGCTTTTGCCTCATGGTATAGAAGATGAAGTAAAAATATTGCCTGAAGAAAGCTCCAAAGATCATGGGTCCCTTTTTCGTAAGTTCAAAGATTTACTAAAGGACAAAAAGCCAGAGAACAAAGGCTAAAGGTCTAAACAAAGTTAAAACTTTTGAAATTTGGTACTCG
>CAZFYV010000322.1:0-4414 GCA_964523195.1 uncultured Pseudobdellovibrionaceae bacterium | reverse complement strand
AGAAAGAGGCGACGAGTTTCCTCAATCAAGAGATACCTTTTCAGATGGAGTCGACAAAATCGATGAAACATTTATGATGGATGATGAAGTAAAGGCTGCTCAAAACTACGTATACGGTCAGAGTTCTACTACAAACTCTTACTTCTTTGCTGGACTCATGCAACAAAGATTAAAACCAGGTCAATTTATCGACATTGGTGCACTAATCAATATGCAGATAGAAAAAAATGGATCAAAAATCGCCAAACCGGTAGATCGGTTAAGAGCATACACCGTTGATCACAAAGGTAAAAAAGTTGGTGTCTTGAGAATGCCAAGCTATTCACCTGCCTCGTTTCAAGATGTGCAAAACGAAGTCATTTGGCTCAGGCAAGCTATGATAATGCTACAAAATACCGATGTGCTGATTATTGATCACAATCACAATGGCGGAGGATACAACTACTTAGGAACTCAGTTCCTAAGGTTATTTGCCAACTCACCGCTTAATGCCATGGAAATCGACCTTAGAATTAATGACCAAGTTCTTCGAATTTCAAGAGACTGGTCTGATGGCGAAGGTTTTGATGGTGAAGACGCTTTATTCACTCGTGATTTTGCCAACAAACAACTCCACGACGAATGGGAAAAAATCATAGAAGAAGGCAATGGAGCGGGATGGTCAGGTCGCCTTCCCTTTATGTCAAATTTAACTCGAAGCGGAGACGACTTGAGTTCAATTATAACTTCCAAAACAGGTTATACCTATGACGGCAAAGTTATGCTCCTCAATGATGAACGAAGTGCTAGTAATGGTGATTTTATTCCTAAGATTTTGAAGATGAATGGTCGAGCCATAATTTACGGTGCTCGAAGTGGTGCCCTAGGCGGACCCGTCTGGGGAAGTATTGAAAACATTCCTGGAACATATATGTATATGAGATGTACTCAAGGGGAATGTTTTCCGCCAGACGGAATTCCAATTGAAAACATAGGGGTCGACCCTGATGTTTATAGACCAATTCGTCATCTCGACTTACTCGGAAACTTTGCCGCTTACACACGAGGAGCTCTTGATGCAGCCGTTGCCTATGCTGAAGGCGCAGACACAAATCAACTTCAAAAAATTGCTGATACCTATAGACCAAGAAAAAAATCTCAAGCTATACCCATTCTAATAAAGGAAGTTGAAAAACTAAATGAGTCTCTTGATCCAAGAAATCAAAATGCCGCAGATATTCAAGCTTACTATGGACAAGTCGCTTTCCTCATTCAACAGGCAAAACAGGCAGAAGATCTGGAAGCTATGGACTTCTTTAGAACGTTACCTTTGATCCACCCTGCAGAAGCTCTCATGACAGGTAACTCATCTGAGGATGATTTGCTTCTTTCTAACTTTACTGAGATCGTTGA
Source organism: uncultured Pseudobdellovibrionaceae bacterium (assembly GCA_964523195.1). GTDB lineage: Bacteria > Bdellovibrionota > Bdellovibrionia > Bdellovibrionales > JAGQZY01 > JAUHWN01. The sequence goes on along the minus strand of CAZFYV010000322.1, from coordinate 3,022 downwards.
GATCGAAAACAGACTTGTTGAGATGAGAGGAATGAAGAAATACGCTTCTATCAAACATCTGATCGACATGATTCTTCCTGCCTACTCAAATATGAGAGAGTTTAAACAGATCACAGTTAAGCCGATGACCTGCCAGGCAGCTTTTTTGTAATCCAAACCCTATCGAACTTATGGACAGTTGTTTAAACCCTAAACGACTGTCTTAGGGGTTTGCGCCTGACAATAAGTTATCCACTCCCAAATTCAATTCATTTAACGCCCTATTTACAATGCCTTAATCTACCTGTCTCAATGTAAAACAAAGCCCAAAGTTGGTCGCCACCTTGCAATTCTAAGAGGAACTACCGCAAGTCTTATTAATCTAACAGGGGGATGCGGTATATGGGCGGATTCAAGAATGTTATTAATTCATCTATATATATAGTAGTGCTATCAGCGCTACTCATCGGCTGTGAAAATCCAAAGGATTTTAAACTTGCTTCAGAAAGCATTTCTGGAATCAATCCTACTGATGGAACTGAAGGTGGACAGAATTCAGATCCAGGCAACTCTGATAATAACAATGGCAACAACTCAGACCCAGGAAACCCTGGAGATCCAGGCAATGGACCTGGTGATGTTGTAATACCTGATACAACACCAGTTTTTGTTGAATCATGTTCTACTTTAGATGCTATGCAACCCAAAGAACAAATTACTAAAAAAGTAGACATCATTATTGTTACTGATACCTCAGGGTCTCTAAACCAAGAACGCGCTGCTATTGCGGACGGTATTGATAGCTTCATCGAGGGCCTCGGTGATGATGTTGATTACAGAATTGGTGTTATGCTTGCACATGCAGAAAGCCAATATGCAGGAGCACTCTATAAGGCTAGCGATGAAGACGCTGTTCTTGATTCTCAAAAACTAAGTAAAGATCAAATCAGAAGACTTGTTGAGCGAAAACTCACCAACGTTCGTGGCGAAAGTGTTACTGACGGTGGAGAGGCTGGCCTCTATTCCCTCGCGGAATCCTTTAAAGGTGAAAAATACGCGATGATGAAGGACGCTGGGATGTATAGACAAGATGCTGCACTTGGAGTGATCTTCGTTTCAGATGAAAATGATATCTGTGCAACCTATCCTGAAGGAGTCACTCCAGTTGTTGACGGAAATAATAAAGAGATTCCTGCTTATGATAAGTTCTGTAAGAATAAGCTCGATCAAGTATCTGCTTATAAACAGTTAAAAATAGTTTCTGGCAATAGACCACTAGTTGTTTCTAGTATCATCTACACAGACCCGAATAGAGTTCCAAGTGGTGGAGAAAACGAAGTTGGGTACGGCTTACTAGAAATTGCAAAACTCAATAACGGTAAGTTGATTGACATGAGAGACGACAACATCGCTCAAGGTTTAAAAGATGTGGGTGAACTCACTCAATCGAGACTAAATTTAATCACGGAGTTCAAGCTCAACATTCAAGGCAAGTTAATTCCTGATTCCATTAAAGCCTACGTCGATGATATGGCCGTCGACTTTCAATTCGAAGACGTCACAGGATCTGTTTTCCTCGATAAGGATATGGCAGGAATGTCTGAGTCAAAAATCAAAATTGACTACTGTAGTCTCATACCAAAGTCAGAATAAAATCCTAGTTTTTGACAAGCCTCTAGTTTCTCTTAAACAATAGAATTCTATTGTTTGCAGGAGGCTTCATGAAAGCACAATTGGTATTAGGTATGATTGCTACTCTCTTTATCTTTATTGGTTGCTCTTCGTCTCCTTCTGGAAATTCAGCCAGCCACAAAAGAAATAAAGACAATTCAGGTTGCTTTAGAGAGTGTGAAGAACGCTACAGTGCTAAACCTGAACGCCTTCAATCCTGCAAAAAGATATGTAGACAGTTCAGCGAGAACAGATAATCCTTTCATAAGTCACGCCGCGTTATTTACACTTCTTTAGATTTCCGTCAAGAACGGTCGCTAAATCCCTAGATTTTTTACTGACTTAAAAAAAAAGTCTGCAAGTGGTTCCATTTTGGGTTATTCCTCCCTCAGCAGTTAGGGATTTTGAAGGTTGTACAAGGGAGTAAGAATTATGAACCGAATAATGTTAGTTTTAGCCACACTTTTGTTAGCTGGCTTCGCTGAAGCTCGAAGCTCTTATCAGGACTCTGCCCGTCTCCACGATTGTGGTGGACGAATTGAACTCCGTGAGTCTCGACAAAACCTACATCTCCAGATTGAAAACAATCGTAGATGTGACGAAATGATCGTTAGATCAAGCAGATATGGTCGAGTTATCGAAAGATATAACCTTCGAAGAGGAGACTCTAACTATACTCTAAGCAACAGAATGTGGAGAGAGCTAGGTAGAGACGGTCGCATTTACATTGAATTAAATGGAACTTGGGGCACTTCTGATGGTGTTCATTTAAATGTACCAACTTACAGAGATGACTATCGTGATGATCGTTGGAGAGACGACCGTTGGCGCGATGACCGCTGGAGAGATGACGGTTGGAATGACCGTTGGGATGACGACCTTTGGAGAGATCGCGATCGTAATCGCGGAGGAAACTCTAGACAGTGCGGAGGACACAAAGCAAGAAGAACTACTGGATATGGTTATACCAATTCTTGTAAGTGTGCTTACTACAGACGTGGAGAGTTCCAGAGACATGCGAGTGAGAGTTACTGTCGAGGACGATGGTAATCATCAAAAATTGGGTAGAAAAAAAGCGACCTTTTGGTCGCTTTTTTTTTGCAATTCACCATCAAAACTTTAGAGCCTATTTTTCAACTGGATAGCCTCGATTTACCCATTCATCAAAACCTGCATCTGCAATACAGACCACATTGTTAAATCCAAGTGCTTCTAGAGTATTAAAAGCCGTGCGAGCACGCCCCCCTGCCTTACAATGTATAAAAATCTTAGAGTAGGCCTTTAGTTTCTCTGCAAAATCCCCAACCTCATCATGGGCAATATTTAAGCTCCCTTTGATATGTCCAGCCTCATACTCATCCGGACGCCTAAC
>CAZFYV010000321.1:0-4430 GCA_964523195.1 uncultured Pseudobdellovibrionaceae bacterium | reverse complement strand
AAGATGCTGTTTCGTTGAATCTTAAAAACGAAGACTTTACATCTTCCATAGGAATTCGCCCAGAGAATGAAGAGCTCTTAAGCCTCGAAAAGCAGCGTCGTCACGGAACGGTCACTTGGACCGTTGATAAAGCAACGGCATTTAATGTATTGCAGACCTTTAGAGCGGATGCTAGGTGGATTTACGACAAGCAATTAAGAAGAATTTTTTCGAATGTTAAAGACTGGAATCCTGAGTTCAAAGTCGTTGATAGAAGTAGATATTCTGAACTATCGCCTAATGGATATATCAGTGCGAAATATTTGCAAGATAGAGTCTTAGACGGCAGTGTGAACTAGGATTTTTCAAAGTCAAAATAGAAGACATAAAAAAAGCTCTTCAATTGAAGAGCTTTTTTATTTAATCGAAATAATTAAATTATTAAGATTGTGGGTCTGCAACTCCAGTTGTGTCTGGGATTGATTCACCAATATCTGGAATCGAGAGCTCGATACACTTATCATGGCTTTGTCCCCATCCATACTCACGGCACTCGATATAGTCTCTTCCAGCGTTCACACATTTTTCGTGGCTTTGTCCCCATCCGAATTCACGGCATTGGCGATATCCGATTTGTGCATTTACACACTTCTCGTGACCTTGTCCCCATCCATATTCACGGCAATCTCTGTATCCAGGACCTGCAGCAACACATTTCTCATGGTTCTGTCCCCAGCCGTGCTCGCGACATTGGATATATCCAAGACCGACGCTTTTACATTTTTCGTGACCTTGTCCCCAGCTGTACTCACGACATTGAGTGTACAAGCCAGCTTCTGAAGTTAGTGGTAATAGAAATAGTGCGAATAAACTCGCTTGTGCTAATCGTTTAAGCATGATGACTCCTCTCCTTATGGCTAGGTAAGTTTTCTAGAGGCGGGAGACAAAGTCAAAGAGGAACGCAGAATAGCGAAAAAATCATTCGTTCAGAAAATATAGTTATATGTCAATTTTCTAGGGTTATATCGATTTAGTAACCAATTGCCGGTACAAGATTAGCTGGCCAGGTCGCTTTCCATTTTTAGGAGTACGTTGTTCATGGCTTTCAGGAGGTCAGGATCATAACGTTGCGCTAATTTTTCTGTCATAAATTCCACGGCGTCCTTAGGAAGCATTGGTTTGTTGTAAGATCGCTTGGTCGTTAGAGCATCGTAGGTGTCAGTGAGAGCTACGATTCTTGCCATTGGGTGAATTTCATCACCATCAAGTTGCTGCGGATAGCCATTGCCTAGGAAGTTCTCGTGGTGTTCAAAGCAGCAGGCTTTAATTTCTTCTGAAACATCATACTCATCAAGAATCTGAAGCCCAAAAGTGGGGTGTTGTTGCATTTGAGCCCATTCAACATCATCAAGTGGGCCGTCTTTACAAATAATATTCACATCCACGAGTCGCTTGCCGATATCGTGGAAAATAGCACCACGCCCAAGTTCATGGAGTTCGGCTCCTGAGTACCCAGCTGCCATGCCCAGTCCCAAAGAGTAGATACTTACATCGAGCGAGTGATTATAAGTGTAGAAGTCATGACTACTTAGATTTATTAAATGAGAAAGTCCCTCGGGTGCTTCATCGACAAATTTAACAAATTCGTCGATAACTCCTTTAGATTCATTAAGGGCGGAGCCAACATCTGGGTTTTCAAAAATCTCTTCAACCAGCGTAATGGAGCTTTCCCTAAGAATTTGCGCTTTGACTTCGGCCCCTATACTTTCATCATTAAGTCGACTGTGAACGAAGCTTTTGTAGTTTTGTCTCTGTTCTAGAGGCACAAAAAAAACATCTGCGCGATCGAGTTTTTCAATTTTTTTCTCGGTAAGTTCGTCACCACTTCTGAGGTAGTGCACCATCTTTTGGTTCAGTTGAATAAAAAGGTCAAAAGGCAGTGGCCTGTCTGGCAGGAGACTTCCAACTCGAATTTTAAAGCAATCCTCTGTATTCATACTTATATTGTGCCACGGGGCTAAACGCCTTAAAAGCCTAGGATGATGAATTTTTATTAGGTGTGTCTAAAATGAGCTTTTCCCAGGGCTTGAGCCACTAGTTTTTCGACGAATTTTCCAAGATTGACTGCCTCTGAGGGCCTGCTAAATAAGCTAAGATGGCATTGTATAGCGATACTCCAATACAATATCTAAAAGGGGTAGGCCCACGTCTAGGTCAGGTGCTTGGACGTAAAGGTGTGCGACAGATTCTGGATCTTGTTGAATTCTACCCGCGGGCCTACGAAGATCGGCGAGCAGCACGGAGTATTTCCTCGCTCAACAGCGGAGATATTGTATCGCTAGCAGCAGAAGTCATAAATGTTTCTCGATTCAACTTAGGTAGATCCAAAAGAAAAATCTACGATGTATTTGTTAAAGATGAAACCGGACGCATCCATTGCAAATATTTTCGGGTTCCTTACAAGGGGTATTTTGATCGATTTCAACCTGGGGATCCTGTTCGAATTATTGGGAAGGTGACCGAGTATCGAGGTAAAATCGAATTTCACCACCCTGATATCCAAGATGTCAGAGAAGGTGATGCTGTCGATGACCAGCTAGTACCTATTTACCCAGAAACCGAGGGTCTCAGTTCCACAAAACTCAGAAAATTAATTCAAAATGTTTTTAAGCATATCGATTCTGGTGAGATTGACCAGAGTCAGTTTTTAGATCCACTTCCTAAAAGTGTTCGAGATAAACTCCAATTGCCTTCAAGGATCGATGCCTTAAGAGCGATTCATATGCCCCCCGAGCAGGCAGGGCGAGAATTTTTTGAAAGTAACTCTAGTTTTCATCGAAGAATTATCTTTGAAGAGTTCTTTTGGTTAGAACTGTTTTTAGCGGCGAAACGAATGGGTTTGCAGAGAGAAAAAGCAGCTCCAATGGAGCAAAAACTAGAGTGGGCTAAAAAGCTGCGCGAAGCTCTACCCTTTGAGTTAACAGGTGACCAAGTTAATTGCTTCAAAGAAATCGTTCAAGATATGACTCAGCCCCATCCAATGCATAGAATGGTTCAAGGTGATGTTGGGTCAGGGAAAACATTAGTCGCCATGCTTTCTTGTGTTTTTGCCGCAGAGAATGGATATCAATCAGCACTTATGGTTCCGACTGAAATTTTAGCGGAGCAACATTTTAAAAATGCAACGGAGCTTTTTAAATCTATTGGCTTAAGAGTAGAATTACTGACCGGATCGATGAAAGCTTCTGAAAAAGGACGTATTTACCGTGAACTCGTTCGAGGCGATATCGATTTGATCGTCGGTACCCACGCTCTGATTCAGGATCAAGTTGAATTTAAAAATCTTGGGCTAGTTGTTATCGATGAACAGCATCGTTTTGGGGTGGAGCAACGTCATAAGCTTAAGCAAAAAGGATTGAGTCCTCATTTTCTTTTGATGACGGCAACACCAATTCCTCGAACTCTTGCTATGACCGTTTATGGTGATCTTGATGTTTCTTTAATTAAAGAAAGACCTAAGGGGCGAAAGCCCATTGTTACTCGAGTGACTTATGAGAGTAAGTGGGATCAAGTTATGAATTTCTTAGAGGAGCAGTTAAAAAAAGGCCGACAAGCCTATGTTGTTTATCCGCTCGTCGAAGAAAGTGAAAAAATTGAACTCAAAAATGCCATGGATCAGTTTAAGAAGATCGGTGAGCGTTTAGGAGATTTTAATGTTGGTCTTATTCACGGCAAGATGAAGTCTGACGAAAAAGACTCTGTGATGAATGAGTTTCGACAAAATAAACTTCAGGTTTTAGTATCGACCACGGTCATTGAAGTTGGTGTTGATGTTCCTAATGCTAACATTATGGTTATCGAGCATGCTGAGCGATTTGGCTTATCACAACTTCACCAGTTGAGAGGTCGAGTCGGTCGAGGAGAGCATAAGAGTTATTGTGTTTTAGTTCTTGGTAAAGCTGTATCTGCAGAATCGAGAGACCGGTGTCAGATTCTAGAAAAGTCAGACGATGGATTCAAAATTTCAGAAGCGGATTTAGAGATCCGTGGTCCAGGTGAGTTTATGGGAGCTCGGCAATCGGGTCTTCCGGGTTTTAAAATGGCCAATTTGGTTCGCGATTTTGATATCCTCAAAGAGGCTCGTAATGCAGCCTTTGAGATACTCAATAAAGATCCTAAGCTTCAGCATCCTGACCATGCCCATCTTCGTGAAGAGTTGCTTAAAACCCATGGAAGTAAAGCACTAGCCTTTATAGGTTAAGACTCGCGGCATTAGAAAAATATTCGTCCTGAGTTTCAATAGGTTGGTTTTTTTTCACGGATTTCGGAATCCCAGTTTCATACCTTGATTTTCGCTATTCGCTCCCTACAATGCGCCTTAGCAGGTCAGGAGGGGAATTGCTGAGCCTGAGATCAGTTCATTATTTTTTAGCTCTGTTAGGTATAGTCGC
>CAZFYV010000320.1:0-4506 GCA_964523195.1 uncultured Pseudobdellovibrionaceae bacterium | reverse complement strand
TTGCCCACTTACCCGCAATAACTTCTTGAGCCTGAGCAGAGGACGTCAATGCCGCCACAATATAAGGGCCATAATTATAAGAGACCACAGTTTTCATTCGCTTAGAAAGCTGAGCAGCTTGACCCTCTAACTTCAAAAAGGCCTGTTGAATAGATTTATCAGACCTTCCCAATTTAACCTTCTTCATCTCAGATAATGTTCTAAGAGCTAAAATAAAAGATGATTCAGCTGCATACTTTACACCTGCAGGGCGACCGGCTTTTTTAAGGGACCTATAGGTTCCCACCGTTTTTTCGTACCAAAGTTTTCCTTTACTCGCCTTACCAGTACGAGAAGAAATATCTGCAACCATATAAACGGATCGCATTAGTTTTAAACCGTCTGAAGGAAGGAGCTTTACGTAGGCCTCATAATACTTAGCAGCCTGGGAGAAGCGCTTTCTTCTTAACTCCATTTCCGCGAAGGCATAGGTCACGTCTTTGCCTTTATTTTTTGAAACGACTCCTCGATACTTCTTATAGACTCTAAAAGCATTTCCATAATCATTTAGCGAATCGTAAACCAAAGCAGCATTAAGAAGTGCAGTTTCTTTTTTTGCCTTGCTTGGATTTACCGCAGCAATCTTTTCGTACTCAACTGCAGCTTTAGAAAGTTGCCCACTAGACCTATAGAGATTCGCCAAGTTCTCCCTTGCATCTTGCTTTAACTTTATTACCGCTTTGTTTCCGCTTTTAACCTTAGTCATTAAGGCGTACATTCTAATGGCGTTTAACAAATCACCAGCTTTTTCATAGTTAATTGCTGAGTTATAAATTGCAGGTATCGCTCTCGGCGACTTAGGATTCTTTCGAAAGAAACTTTCGAAATTCTGCGCACTCTTCTGAAAATCTTTACTCTTAGACTGTTTATCAGCAATTTCTAGGGCCGCACGCTCTAGGTTCGCTCTAATATCACGACCAATTTTAGATTTTGCAATTGCTGGAACCGCAAGAAGATCCTTGGCTGACTTTTGAAAACCTTCCAAATCTTCTTTAAGTTTGAAAATATCCAAAGTTAACTCAGCAGCAATAAGCGCATCTTTTTGTCTTGGGTACCTTTTAACAATATAGGCAAAGGCCTCTAATGCTTCATCAAAGTGATTGTAGGCGTAGTAGATAACACCTACACGCCTTGTGACTTCAGCGACTTTATCACCTTTAGGGAACCTTTCACGATAAAACTTAGCCGCAGCAATAAACTTGAGGGAATTTGCATCAATATCAAACTTCCCAGTCTTTTTGCCCAAAGCTTTTCTTTTCTTTTCAATTGAAGCTGCAGTTGGTAGTTTCTTCTCTAAAGCCAAAACCCTGTTAATAACAGAAGTCTCATAGAACTGCCCTTTAGGGAAATTTGTAATATACCACTGGTACTCTTCAGCAGCTTTATCATAGGCCTTCATATCAAAAAGGAGTTCTGAATAGAAAAATCGCATTTGTGCATAGAACTCAGATTTCCCAAAGTACTTGAGGTATAGTTCGTAACTTTCTCTGGCCAACTTTTGAGAAAACTGAGCGCGAGAGTTCTGAGCTGTCTGGTGAAGCTGCAAAGTCTGATTTCGAAGTGTCGACTCTTGAAGCTTGTAACTTTCTTGAAGAACCTCTTTATTTTTCGCATTTTCTTTTGCCCATACACTTGAAGGTCCAAACTTCGTAATCCAAGTGAAGAGTTCATTCTTGTAAACTGTGCCCTTAGTAGAATTGGAGTAAGCTAAAACTATTTGATACTGGTAGTCTGCTGAACCAGAGCCTAGAGGATTTTTATCAATCAGTCTTTTAAAAAGGTATCTTGCTCCAACTCTATTACCACCATCGGCATATATGTATGCCAACCGCTCTAACATCTTATCAACAAGAGACGGCTTTCTAGCGACTCGACGGAAATCAATCTCAGCCTTCTTATAAAGCTCATTGTCTTTCTTCGCCTCAGAGTAGAAAGGAACATAGTCTTTTAAGGCCTCTGATGCCAGACGTATTTTATTAACCGCTCGAGTACCGGCCAATGCTTCTTGATCCACACTCTTTCGACTTACGCGAATCACTTTTTCCAAAGTCTTCAACGCTGTCTGGGTACGACCAAGGCGATACAAACACCAAGACGCCTTATAGAGAGCGAATGTATAAAGTCTCGCCCTCTTGCGCTTAATAACTCTGTTATATTGATCAAGTGCTGGTTTCCACCTATCATTTTCAAAATAAAATTCACCTAGAGCAAAGTTCGACTCACTAACATAGGCACTACGAGGAAAATCTCTAACCAACCTTTTATAGTAGGCCTCACCTTTTGTGTTATTTCCTACTTCAAAGTGATTATATCCAAGAAAGAATAAAGCTTGGTCAACTTTTGGATCTTTTGGAAAATCACGAACAAACCATTCGTATAAACGAATCGCTCTAAGGTGAAAATTCTTAGCTTCTTTAAGTCTGAGTCTTGGCCTCTTTTTGGTCTTACCTTGTTCAAAAGCAGTTAGGGCCTTTTCGAACCTCTCTTGCTCGCGAAACTCAATTATTCGAGCCTTTTCAACATATCTCTCTGCTAACCTTAACCAAATTTCTCCACGACTTCGACTGCGGCGATAGGTCTTTGAAAGCTTGAAGTACTTTGAAATCTCCTCATCCAACAACCTCTCGTATTCAACCTCGAGAGTTCCACCCTGAAGGAGATCTTTAGATGAAGGTGGTTTAACTAACTTCATATTTCGAGCTTTGACGCTCTTTTGTTTAAGAATTTTAGCTTTAGGAAGGTTAGTTCTCCCCTTCGAAATATTTAGGTTTCCACCCTTGCGGCGCGAACTTTGAGCATAGCTCTCCACCGCACCTACTACGAATGCTAAAGCAAAAACGAATAGAGGAAACCAAAGTTTCCTACTGCTGACAGGAGCCAACACCAACATAATGATAGTTACCTAACTCATCTAACCAGTATTCGCCTTCAAATGGCCAATACTCGTATCCATTTTGCACATAAAAATCTCGGTCAGTTTTACCATCTACTTTTTTAGATGGAAGACCTCTTCCCGTAATTTTCTTTTTCACGAGTTCCTTTTGCCCACTAACTTGCTCTAGCTTCAAAAAGTCACCCTGCTCACTTAAGTCTCTCAATTCGGTACGAATTTCGCGCAAGCGCCTTCTAACAAGACGACCGGTCACGCTTTCGGTACTAGCAACACGCCTTTGAATGGCCTTGATCGAATACTGACCAACACCAGACCGGCGCCAACTTCTCGACATTCCTGCAATCAGATCCAGTTCATCTCTCAGTTTGTTTAAATAGCTAAGGCTCTGTAACACATCACCGTCTTTTAAAATTTCACGTCCTACAATATACGGAAGTCGAGAGCGATTGGATTTAACGCCTTTTTTGCGATTTTCGAAATCTGCTTTAATTACAGCTAGTTCGCGGAGATATACTTTTGATGAATCGACTTCTCGCACGTAGTCTATCACCTTTCTCCTAACTGGTTTGTAAATTCTATTAAACAAACTCAATACCTTAGCCATCTCATCCCACTTACAAATGTAAAGGTAGACAATTCCTCGCAAAATCAATGATTCTGGCAAATAAAAGTCCTCATAATAAGACGAATGAAGTGTGTGAAAGTTGCTTAATGCGGACCTAAATTGTCCACTTTGTAACATAGCCCAACTGCGCTCAAAAAGGCTGTCATGCCACTGAACGGTATCTCGTGGGACCTGACGGTAAAACTCAATAGCTCTATTGAAGTCTTTTGCTTGATAGAAAACACGTGCCTGTGCAAGCAAGGCATTCACCCGATTGGGGTCCGTAATTCCACTAGATGAACTCTGCTGTTCTAACTCTTCAAAAGCTCCAATCGCTCGTTCAGCCTTTCCACTTTCAGCATATGCTAAACCTTGCTTGTATTTAGCAAGAGGGTAAAAAGAACTCGTTTGCCTTACGCGACCAAAAGTTTTAGCGGCCTCTCTAAACTCACCTGACTTCAACTTTAAATCACCCAAACGGTAATAAAAGAGGTCTTTTTCAACCTTTGGGAAATCTCTCACTTTGATTTTGGAAATAGCAAATTTTAGGAGGACATCACTGTCTAATATATTAGTAACAAGTGAAAGTTTTTGTAGAGCTAGTCGGATATAGCGACGGTTAGCTGACCTAGAAGCTTCTCTTCGAATCACATCGTAAAAGAAAAATGCAGAAACCTGGTAAAACTTCATTTCATACATCATCAAGCCGAGAACATAGATAATTTCGGTGTGTTTTGAGCGAAACTTAGAGCTCTTCGACATTCTATAATAGAGCTTCGATGCCTCATCATACTGACCAGCAGAAGCCAAAGACTCTGCTCTTCTCATTAAATTTCGACTTGATCGATCAAGACGACTGGATCTCTTTCGGGATCGTCTTCTTTGAGCAACCAAAACTGAACTTTCTTCAGCTTCTTTTACAATATCATCAACTCTACAAACAGTTGCAGTGTTTGCTACGATATCATTG
>CAZFYV010000319.1:0-4519 GCA_964523195.1 uncultured Pseudobdellovibrionaceae bacterium | reverse complement strand
AGGACTTGAACAATCTTGTTCACTTTACTTTTTATCGGATACGACCTATTACTCCCAACCAATAAAATTAGAGTGGCCGAATACATTTGGTTTAGATATGAAAGCGCAGGCTGATAGCGAGCTTAAAAGTCTGCAAATTCTTATTAAAGCTGTTAGTCGTGATTTTGGTGAAACCTTCCTGTCGGCGCTTATCAATAGTAAAACCGAAGAAGAGAAGAATGAGTTTTATTCTAATACTGAATCCATGAACATTAATGACATCGCGGACCAAGTTTTAGAACTAATGTACAAACAGATTGTTGCTAACAATTCGTCAATCGATTTCATAGCCCGAAATTACATAAAAAGGGGTTTCTTCAAAAAAAGACGAGCTAGACAGTTTCGAGATAGCTTTCATGTGGTTCAGGGTTCTTCGTTTTTAAAATCAGCTTTTCGTGAAATATTTGTACAATTGTTACCCCTAATAATTAACAGACATTTTCTTGAGAGAGAAATTACACTTTTTAAGTCTACTGATAAAAAGTATTCCCACCATATTGATCGGTCTAATATCTTTATTCGTGAATCTTTAGAAGCTAATATGGCCCTAGCTCCGCTGTTTGTGGTACCTACCTTTGTTTTGGCCTTTTTTGAATATCTCTCCATTGGCGTAGGTATTGGAATATCTTCGGTCGGAGGAACATCCACATTTTTGCTTATCGGCGCGATTCACCGCCTCAATGCAAGACGTGTTCTTCGCAGGGAAATGAAGCATCAATTGATGCTCTTGAGAGAATTGAAAAAGTCACTAGGACGATGGAGTCCTTCTGTGAGTTATGAAAACCTTAAAAAGGCTCTTTCTTTATATTACTTTAACAATGTAGTTATTGATGCAGTTGGAAAGGTATATGATTCACTGGAAGTAGATGGCGAATATGTTTCGAGCGACTTAGATAATGGAAATTACCACCACTTAAGGTTTACAAATATCTATACGAAATTTGTAGATGTCGCGACTGCCACATACTCAGTTCTTCAATTATCGAATCAAAGAGTTTTATTAGCACCAACTGCGAGTGGAAATTATATGGAAGATGAAAATGAGAGGCTAGCTTTGGATTTTACCAGAGATTCTTTGGATGAAGTTCGTGCATATGCTTCCACAAGCCTGAGAGATATGGAGGAATTAAGACGCAGCTTTATTGAAAAGGAAGGTCTTGAATTAGAAGGTGTAAATTCAATGGAAGGTTACGAGGGTAGCAATGGAGCTTTGGAGTTCGTTGGCGTTGTCGATCGTGCTATTTTGGAAATAAAAGATTTCAGAGAAAAAATTAAAGACTTATAAGGAACTGGTAATGAAAGCGTTTGGTTTTGCAATAGTTGTACTCCTTTTTTTTAATATGAGCTGGGCCTATAACTGTGAAGACGCGGTTATGGCTCGAACAGATGTCCATAAGATAGGATTAGTTATTAATCCCGACGGCCTCGATTTTATTCAAGTTCGAGATTTTTCGAATCTCACCACCAATCATCACCTACAAGAAGGGGAAGACTATGGTGTTCTAGACGGACCTACTGGGTCGTCTTTGTTTCCGACTCCATATGGAAGAGGAAGAGGCCATGGCTTCTTTCGAAGAAAAGGAATTAATTACGGGTTTACCAATTTTAATCCGTCTTCTCGCTCTGACTACTATGAAGCATCTTTAAATGCCTACTACTTTTTTGATCATGAAACCGTTGCTGAAATCTCTTATCCAAAACTTGATCGACCAGCTGCCGGATTAACCCACGAGGGAAAGAGATATGTACTTTTAAGAAATAAGAACAACCGCTCTGAGTACTTTCTAAGTTTCGAGGGAGAGGAAATAATAAAATTTACCGTTGGAGATGAAATCAATAATGGGTTTAGGCGCGTTGAACTACTCGTCCCTAAAAACTCAAAATACGATATGAGTATTAATGAATTTTTGAATGATCCTTTTATTCTTGCAGCGGCAGGCGCTCTTCAGTTACTGATTTTTAAACCCATTCCTAAGTTGGACTTCTAGATCTACATGGAAAAATTCATGATCTCTTTGTAGTTGCGGCCGACTTCTTCAGAGTCCATACCGTAACCGACCACGTATCGATCATCGATTGTCATTCCCACATAATCAGGACCGATAGGAAGTTCTCTTCTTGCTGGCTTATCAAGTAAAGCGACAATCTTTACTGAAGCTGGGTGTGCTGAGTTTAAACGATCTCTTAAGAATGAGAGAGTTCTTCCCACATCAATAATCTCTTCGATAATAAGTACGTGCTTATCTTTGATATTAATATTGATGTCTTTATTGATTTTGATGGCACCTTTCTTTTCAGTATCAGAAAGATGTACAAATTCAGTTTGAATCTTCATGGTTTCAGGGAGCTCTCTTAAAAGGTCAGCGAAAAATAGAATAGAACCTTTAAGTGGGCAAATCATAACAACTTCACGGCTTCTATAGTCTCGTTCAAGTTCCGCAGCAATAGACTTAACCAAGCTTCTCACTTGATCTTCAGTCATAAAAGGAATCATTTCATCTCTAAGCCGTCGTCCCATTCCTACTCCCTAGTAAAGTACAGTCGTTCCGTGTCTTTGTGCTTGTGATATTAACTTTAAAACTCTTTGATTGTCAGGATCTCTAAGTAGAACACTTTCCCATTGCTCTACAGCATCCATAGTGCGATTCATACCATAGAGAACTTCACCGAGTTTAATCTTAGCTTCTAAGAATTTAGGTCTTTCAATGATTATTCTCTTGAGCTCATTAATGGCTCGCTGAGTTTCATTCTTTTTAAGGTAACAATTAACCAATTGCATACGAATCAAAAGTTTATCTTCGTTTTGTGCGATCTTATAAGCCTCAATATACTGTTCGCTAGCTTCGTCAAAGCGTTCGATTTGCATATATAAATCGCCCAGTTCTCTGTGCTTAAGTGCAATCTTGTCTTCAATCATCGGGTTAGAACGAGCTTTAACTGTTTTTCTCTCAGCTGTTAGGCCTTTATTAAAAACTCGTTTCGCCTCTTCGTACCTACCCGTATCGTTAAGAACCATACTTAAACCGACTGTTGAATCAGTGTAGTCAGGGTTGATATCTAGAGCCCTACGAAATGCTTTTACAGCTTTTTTGATCTTACCTTTTTTATAGGAAATACAACCAATCAAATGAAACACTTCTGGATTAGAAGCATCGGATAAAACAAGTTGTTGGAGAATACTCTCAGCAATTCCGTATTCACCGTTGTTAAACTTTAAGCGTGCCGTTTCCAGCATTTCCTTAGAGTCGTATTTCATGATCCTCTTATCTCCCGTTTTGCTTTAGAAGCTTCTTGAGATGTCGGATATTTATTGAGTAGCTTTTTTAAGAATGATTGTGATTTGTTTCTTTCGCCAGCTCTATGGGCACTAACAGCAGCTCCATAGGTGGCTTTTATGTCGAGACCTAAATTGGGATAGGTTTCGAGTAAACCCTCGTATCTACCCAAAGCACTTTTGTAGGACTCTCGCTTAAAATAAAAGTCGGCGATATAGAGTTCTTTTTGTGCGAGTCTTTTTAAACTCTCATTGCGTTTTTCCGTTGCTTTTTTGGCGTACTCACTACGAGAGTAACTTCTCTCAACTTCTCTGAAATAAATAATTGCTTTTTTAGCAATGGTGAGGTCCCTATCGATTGTGCTAGGAAGTTGATTGAAATAAGAGAGCCCCAATTGGTAAGTCACGTAAGCAATCTTTGGGTGTTTAGGGTGGAAGTCTTTAAAAAGCTGATAAGCGCCTTGGGATTCGATGTATGCCTCTCTTTTGAAGTGAACATCTGCAATGGCAAGTTCCGCAAGAGTGGCAAATTTACTGTAAGGATGTTGGTTCTTAACTTCCTGATACTTCATAATCGCTTCTTCATAGCGATCTTCTTTTTCCAATGCTTGGCCTAGTTTGTAGGCTCCTTCAGCAGTGGTTGTATCGAGGTTTTCATCGATGCTTGAGCAAGCGCCGAGAACGAGTAAAATCAGGATAGAAATAATGCGTAAAGTCAGTCTTTTCATAGCCTTGCCAGTCTACTTCCGAGCCCAACGGGGGTCAATTAACCTGAGCTAATATGCCTTAGAAAAATGAATGTCCTCGAAAGGCCACCAAGTGTCGGTAAAGTGTTGAAAATACCAGCTTAATGGCACTTGCAACAGGGATAGAAATAATCATTCCCAGGATTCCCATGACTTGTGCGCCCACAATGATTGCCAAGATCACAGTTACTGGGTGGAGGTTCACGATTTTCGCGACCACAAGAGGAATGATAAATAATACGTCGATGAGTTGAGCCACGAGAAAAACCACTGAAACTAAAATCAGATCTATTGTGGTTGAATCGGTAATGATGGGCTCTTCAGTGATTAAACAGATGATTAGTGCAGGAACGGCACCGATAATTGGTCCAATATAGGGGATCAAATTTGCGACTCCCGCTGCCAGTCCAATCAATCCAGCATATGGAAAGCCCATAACTTGAAGACCCAACCAAACAAC
>CAZFYV010000318.1:0-4520 GCA_964523195.1 uncultured Pseudobdellovibrionaceae bacterium | reverse complement strand
CTTTTTCTTTTCCTTGCCTGTTCTCAGATACTTTTTGAGAAAGGTTTCTAAATAACTACGGTGTCGCGATTTTGTTTTATTGAACGAATTTGTACCCGATATACACAATATTAATTGCGATCAAACCGAATGTAATTCCCAAGTTAATAACTTCACAACTTAAATTCTGTTCTTTAATATTCTGAACGTATTTCATTTTTTCCCCCAACGTTTTTTGTAGCTCCCCAGCTACAACTTCAATGTGTGGGAGGGTGGTTAGGGTCGAAACCGAAAACAGTGGCGAGATTTAACTAGCTAATTTATATGAGGTTTTTGGCCCTGATCCCATTTTGATCAGCTCTCCTGAGTCCATCAGTTCACTGATCAAACGGTTTGCAGATCTGTCAGATACTTTGAGGTGGTTCTGAAGCTCTTTTCTCGAAAAATTCATGGCTCCAAACCTCTGCTCGATAAGAACTAGAGTGTGATTATGGCGAGATGTGTCCTCTTTGTGCTCTATGTACTTAACTTCAATGGGCTTTCTTGTTCTGAGACGGTAGCCAAAAGCTTTGTTGTTGGTCATTTCCAAGCCAAAGCTATTCTTTTCAATCAAGTCCTTGAGTTTTCGAACTGATTTGTAAACACGGTCTTTTGAGGTATCCGGATGAAAGTATTCATCGGGGTAGCAGTCCTTAAAGATCTCAAAGACCGAAATAGGGCTGTAGAAATCCTTGAAAAGCGAGATCGTCAGCTGATGTGACATTTCTCCAGGTTTTAAAAACTCTACTTTTCCATCTATTGTCCCTGTTTCTAAATCGAGTAATGGAGCAGATCCATTTTCTGGAGAGCCACCAAAACTCACTATGGAGTTTTCGGGCGGATCATCATTCCAGTTGTCTAAAGCTCTTTTCTTAAAGGACTCGTGTGGTGTTGCAAAATAGACTCTTTGAAAGAGGTTTCTATCTTTTGTAAATACGGCTTCATAGAGATCGCAATCACGAAGTGTTTCCCAGTGATTAAATTTTCTGGCAATCTGGCGAACCTCTTGAAGTTCACTTTTCGTTTCTTCTAAAGGCTTTTTTAATGCGAACTTAGAAATCACAAGCCATTTTTTAGCAAAGACCCAGCTCCGATTATTGGACCCTCTAAGCATTTCTTCGGCTTCTTTAAAGCACAGGTTGGCTTTGCCATAAAGTCGGTTGACGAAGTGAACTTGACCCATCATTTCGCGAACATTAGCCGTGATCATCCCATAGTTGTTGATGATACAGATTTCTTCGAGTTCCTCTAAAAGAGTTGCTGCCTTTTGAAACTCTTGGCATCCAATATAGGCTGAAGCCAAATTAAGTTGGGTGACGACTTTTCGATAAGGATCTTCAACTCTATCAACACTATTTTCCAGGAGAACAGCTGCTTTCTTTGTCTCCCAGGATTTAAACAGCACGTCGACGTACTCCATCGAATAACTTTCAAGTATCGATTCTTCGATCGTTGAAAAGAGCTCTTTCGCTTCGATGTAGTTTCCTATTCTTGATATGGCTGATGCATACTCTGCTTTGCATTTATCAGAAGCCTCGATTGTTTCATTGCGTACGATGGGGTAAAGAAGAGAAGCTGCAAAATGGTACATTCCAACTCTTCGAGCAAGATTTGCCATTGTTTCAGGGTCTTCAACTGCTGAGCCCTGTTTTTGTAGTGTTTTGAGTTTTTCCTTAACTTGCTCTCCTCGACCTTGAATGATCAGAGAATTTGCAAGCCTCATAAATCTCTTTTGATCTTCCATCTCGCCATTTTATTCGGTTTTATTGACTAGGCTCTCGAGTCCAGGTCCGGTAGTTAGAGGAGGTTAATCTTTTGAATAAGTCCATGATTCCAAGGCATCAAAGGCATCCTTCAGAGCTTGGAAGTTTTCAGCGCTTCCTCCATGGTCGGGGTGGTACTTTAAAGCCAAGCGTCTAAACTCAGACTTTAGAAGTGCTTTTGAAATGGATACAAAAAGGTGATCGGTTGCCCCCAGCTTTACAAATTCTTTGAGATAAATTCTCTCAAGCATTGGGAGTTCATCGGTTGAATAAGAAGGTTCGGATTTTGTATTTTGGTTGCCATGTTTAAAGGTCTCATTTAATGGCTCATCATTGATATCTTGTTTTGCCGAGAAAGACTGGTGACTTGCATAGGGGTTATCCTTTGACTTAGAGAACTCTCTCGACCTGAGTCTTGTAGTAAGACGAGTTTGGATGTTTTGTGCTCTGAGGTATTCCGGGTCTAAGCACTCATAGCTGATATGCTCCGATGGAGAGTCTTTTTGAGACCTCAGAAGTTCTCTTGTTAATATTCTTTCGAAGTCGTTAGCGTCCATGATTTTTTATCGGAAGATTTGAGATCGAGTTTATAGATTCGGAGTTTGTCTTTAGGTAAGGTACTGAAGTTCGCCCATAGGCTTAGGAAAAGACAACCTAGGAAAAAAGTTCCTAGGACTTAGAAGTAGTCGAGGCTACCCATTTTTTTGCATTCCAATATTATATAGATATGAACGAAGACGCAGCCAAGATTTTAGAGGCAATAACTCAATCGGGGTTATGGCAAGAAAAGTTAGTAATGACTATTTCAGTTATTTTACTTGCAGCTCTCTTACATTGGTTAGCATCAAGATTGATTACTCGACATATCGCCGACGTGCGCAGACATTACTACGCTCAACAGGTTGCCAAATACGCTGTTTACATTATTGGTTTTATTCTCATTGCTCGAACTTGGTTTGAAGGTATAACTTCTATTGCGACATTCTTGGGTTTGATTGGTGCTGGTCTCGTCATAGCCATGAACGATGTGGTTAAAAACTTAATAGGGTTTGCTTTTGTACTCTGGAGAAGGCCGTTTACTGTTGGCGATCGCATTCAGATAGGTGAATCGGTTGGTGATGTGATTGACATAAGAATGTTTCAAACACTGATCATCGAGGTTCAAGGGCCACTTGTGAACGCATACCAAACCAGCGGTAGAATTCTACATTTACCAAACTCGAAGTTTCTGACAGAGCCTTTGGCTAATTTTGATAAAGGTTTTCAATATATCTGGATTGAGCTACCGGTAGCCGTGACCTTTGAAAGTGACTGGGTCACGGCCAAAAAGCTTTTTTATGATATAGCTCAAAAACATTCTATAGAGGTATCCCAAAAAGTTCGCCGCGAGTTTCAAGAGACTTCAAAGCAGTTTTTAGTTCACTTTTCTAATCTCGAGGCCGGAGTTTTTACAACGGTCGTTGATTTCGGAGTGAATTTGACGCTGAGACTCTTGTGCCGCCCAAGAACTATAAGAGAAGTTCAACAGAGAGTTTGGGAGGACCTTCTCCATGCGTTGGCGGAGCACGATAATATTGATCTCGCCTATCCAACCACAAGACTCTTTTCGAATGTTCTCGAGGGAAAGCCCCAGGCAAAAGCTGAGTTGCCTTTTTTAAATGGACATAAGATAAAGGCTCCATGAAATGGAAACCAATTCTCGTAGCCTACGGGAGTCTATTTGTCCTCGGATTCATTGATAATTCTAGAGGTCCAATTTATCCCGAGATGCTAAGGGATTTAGGAGTGGGAAAGGCGACAGGCTCTCTTTTCTTCTCACTTCCATCTCTTTTCCATGTTTTGGTGACATTGTTTGCTGGATATTTGATTGGAGCTCTTAAGATTCACAGACTCCATTCAATTCTTCTGGTTTCAATGTCCATTTCCTGTTTGGTCATTGCGAACTCTCAATCCATGCTGGGTATCTACGTTTCGACTTTTTTTCTAGGCTGCGCTCTTGGTGGCTTAGCTGTTGTTCAAAATGTGATTGTTTCACAGTCGGCTCAGGGGGCTCGGAGACGACAGGTATTCAGCGGACTTCATTCTATGTACGGATTGGCCTCCTTTTTAGCTCCATTGTTTGTCGAATGGTGGGTTAGTCTTCCTGGAGGAACTTGGCGTAATAGCTTCTATCCATTGATGGCTCTTCCTGTGTTGGTAATTCTAGCCAACTTGGTATTGTTTCGAAAAGAGGAGAGTAATGGACACCATTCTGGCTCTTCTGCGAAAGAAAATCTACCTAAGAGGCGACAAGCTCTCGTGGCCATGATTGCCGGTGGATATGTGGCTTCTGAGCTCCTCATTTCCACTCGTTTGGTTCTTTATGCGTCTGAGGTTGATAACCTCAGTCTCGATCGCTCGAGAATGATGCTATCTGCCTTTTTCTTTGGATTACTCGGCGGGAGGGTTTTCTTTGGATTAAAATCCTTCTCTTTGGGAAATTTTAAGATTTTGGGAATTTTAGGTACCCTAAGCCTTGTGGTCTACGCCCTTGGAATTTTCCATTCCAGCTACTGGCTATGTCTTCTTGGCTTAACCATGGCGGGTTTTTTTCCAACTCTTATGGATTATTTATCTGATTTCTACCGTGAAAAATCTGCCACTATGATTGCTCGAGCCCTTCTTGTAGTGGGGTTAGCGCTTTCGGTGTTGCACCTCATGTTTGGTTGTGTTGCTGATCGTTACGGTTTGAAACAAGCT
>CAZFYV010000317.1:0-4549 GCA_964523195.1 uncultured Pseudobdellovibrionaceae bacterium | reverse complement strand
CGAAAAGAGGTAAAACCATAGTTTAAGAGTTGGAGAAGTCACCCGAGTCTCGGTGAAGCGGGCGCAAATGTGACATTGTTTAATCGATTAAAAGATGGAAATCTTCAGGCGGTGACCTTTGAACGGGGTGTCGAAGACTATACTCTGTCATGCGGAACAGGAGTTTTAGCTGCCGGATTGGTTGAACTATCCAAAACGGGGAAAGATACCATAGATGTAACCAATCCAGGTGGTACTCTCAATGTGCGTATTGATTCCAAGAACCAATCGATTTATCTAACAGGACCAGCTCGATATGTTTTTCGAGGGCAACTTAACAAGGAATTTTTTGAATTATGAAATTTGAAGGTGTTTTTACCGCATTAGTTACGCCCTTTGTAAGTGGAGAAGTTGATTTTACATCTTTAAAATCACTCATTAAGTGGCAGTTAGAAAATGGTGTGCAGGGTTTTGTTGTTAACGGGACCACTGCCGAGTCACCAACGCTAACCAATGATGAGGCTCAACAAATTTTTAATTTTGTGAAATCTGAAGTAGCAAATCAGGTACCTCTTATAATGGGCACGGGAACAAACAGTACTAGAGTGACTATTGATCGCACTAAAGAGGCTTCTCAGCTCGGTGCTGATGCGGCACTTGTAGTTGTTCCTTATTATAACAAACCCACTCAAAGAGGTTTGTTTGAACACTTTAGAACTGTCAGTGAATTTACCGAGCTTCCAATTATTCTTTATAATGTTCCTGGCAGAACGATTACACAGCTGGATGTAGATACCATAAAGAGCTTATCTACTAAGCCTAATATTATGGGAATAAAAGACGCCACTGGAGATATTGAGTTCGGAAAGCAGACGCTAGATGTTTGTGGGCCTGGATTTATTGTAACTTCTGGAGATGACGGAACTTGTATGGAATTAGCAGGCGTTGGTGGCCATGGTGTGATTTCGGTTTGTTCCCATGTGATACCTCAACAGACTCGAGAGGCCATGGACCTTGCAAGATCTGGAGAGATGGACAAATCCAGAGAGATTTTTGGAAAATTTGATAACTTACTTAAGCACTTATATATTGAGGCAAACCCAATCCCAGTAAAGGCTGCCTTAAAAATGATGGGTATTATTCGTTCGGATGAATTACGTCTTCCGATGACCACAATGAGTGAAGATTTAAAGCCAGGTCTAGAGCAAGCTCTTAGAGATTCAGGGGTGTTGTCTTGAGTAAAAAGAAAACCAATCTTTTTATTGCCGGAATAACAGGGCGAATGGGTCAACACATCCTGGAGATTGCCAACCAAGATGCAAAGTTAAATGTAACTGGTGGCTTAGGAAAAGGCTCCCTTGCTGGAGCTAAGGTCTTAAAGTCATTCCCTGCTAAAAGTGGGTCAATTGATGTTGTGATCGATTTTACTCTTCCAACCTTCTTTTCTAAGACCCTTAGTTGGTGTGTGAAAAATCAGTTGCCTTTGGTTTCGGGTACGACTGGTTTGAGCAATAAGCAATTCGCAGATATAAAAAAAGCGTCTCAAAAGATACCGATTTTGTGGGCCCCAAATATGAGTTTGGGAGTAGCTGTAGCCAATGAAATGGTTAAATGTTTCAAATATTTTTCAGATGCCGATTTTCAAATTGAGGAATTCCACCATAACAAAAAGCTAGATAAACCCTCAGGAACAGCTAAGTTTCTTCAAACAACTCTTCGTAAAAGTGTTGAAAAAAAGCTGCCTCAGCCATTGGCCATTCGAGGTGGAGGGATTTACGGTATACATAAGGTTTATGGAATGACTGACGAAGAAATCGTCATGGTAGAGCACTCTGCCTTGAACCGGGCGGTTTTTGCTAGAGGAGCAATCACCGCAGCAAAATGGTTGCGAAATCAAGAGCCCGGAGAATACACGATTTCTAATGTTTTGGGTCTTTAACCCACCAAAAGGGAGTTGAATGGATAATAAAGAGTGGGCTCTCATAGGAATCGAAGTTTACTTTGGTGATGGTGAGAAGAAGCTGAAGAGTTTTTGTAGAGAGTTGATGAGCTTTTCAAAAATTCTCAAGATTTCTTCAGTGTATCGTGTGAAGCCGGAACAGGCGGATCATTTGCCCTCTGATCGCTTTAAATCCTTTGGTAGGCTGTCTTTGGCGGTATTAGTAGAAACGGGGTTAGAGCCCCTAGATATGCTCAATCGGCTCCATGAAATTGAAGAACGAGTCACTGAAATTGTGGTGCAGCGCACAGCGAAGAGTTACCTTTTGTTGTGGGAGAATCAGGTGGTAATGAGTCCGCAAGTGACTCTACCCTACCCTAAATTCCACACAAAGCCCCAGATACTGGTTCCAGCGGCGGAAATAGCGGGTCATTTAAACCATCCAATCCTTGATTCGACACTTTCTAAGCTCTCAACACAGATAAAAAACACGGATTGGGGTGTGTTTCACGTTAGAGGCAAAACCCTTCTTGATTTTTCTGGCTGAGGAAAATACATCTGTAAGCAAATATATAGAGGAGCTCCAATGAAATTTTATATTGATACTGCTGATATTAACGAAATTCGAGAGGCTAATGCTCGTGGTTTAGTTGATGGAGTAACAACGAACCCTTCACTCGTGGCAAAAACAGGTCGCACAAACAAAGAAGTGATTGCTGATATTTGTAAAGAAGTCTCAGGTCTTGTATCTGCCGAAGTCGTAAGTATGGACACCGATGGTATGATCAAAGAAGGTCTTGAGTTAGCTAAAATCGCCGATAACGTGGTGGTGAAAATCCCAATGTGTGATGAAGGACTTGTTGCTGTTCGACGCTTAGCTTCAGATGGCATTAAAACAAATGTAACTTTGATTTTTTCACCTTTGCAGGCGCTTCTAGTGGCGAAAGCTGGAGCAACACTTTGTTCTCCGTTTGTTGGTCGACTTGATGACATTTCACATGATGGTATGGGTTTGATCGCGCAAATCTCTCAGATCTACTCGACTTACAATTTTGACACTGAGGTATTGGTAGCAAGTATTCGTCATCCAATGCACGTTTTAGATTCTGCAATGATTGGTGCTGATATTGTAACTTGTCCATATAAAGTGATGAAACAACTGATTAATCACCCACTTACGGACAAGGGTATCCAGGCATTTCTAAAGGACGCAGCGACTATACCTAATGGATAGTCAAACAAAGGACTGAGTATCCAAAATAAATTAATTGGTTTTATTCTAATTATAGCTTCTACCTTAGTCCTGAGTGCATGTGCCTCAGGACCTCGGTTAGACAACGTAAATAGACCTGTTGGCTTATTGAAAAAGGCAGCTGAAGCCGCATCTCCAAGGGGCATACGTAAAATTAGTGAAAATGGCCGAATGATTTATTCAAATTACTTCCCTAGAAATGGGGATTTCCTGACCGATGCAAAACGCCGTAGAGTTCGAGCCTATTCTAAGATTACAATTCTTGGGGATCAAAGGCCCTATACAGTGGTGTTTGAGGTTATTCTCGAGCGACGAGAAGGTCGTCGCTATACCAAAGTCGATGGAAGTACCAAGCTTGCTAGAGAAATAAAAGAGAGCTTTCAGGACTATATAGATAAACGTCCTAACGGACGCGATCTCATTGACGACTTTAGAGCATTCTAAGTATACTAAATTAGTAAAGTTTTTCTTTCCAGGATGGATTGTAAATGCACCGAGAACACGTCTACGGACAGACTGTTTATTTTCTTATAAAAGGCTTCATTAAAGTCTTTTGTTTACTTTTAATTGTATCCACTTTCTTTTCAAAAACAGAAAAACTTAAAGACGTAAGAAAATTCCACAAGGGATTTGTATTAGAAATAGATCCCGTTACACCTGCTTACTCAGTTCTTGAAGATGAATATCTAAATTTTGATTTGGTTGACCAGAAAACTTGGATTCCTGAGGGGATACAGTCAATAAACCTTTCTGTAGGTAATGAAGTCAGTGTAAGACTTCTTGCACTTGTTGATCGCATTACAAAACCAAGTGTCGAAGAAATTCAAACCATGAGAGCTAGAGTTTTAGCTTCATTAAAACCACAGGGTGAATCAAAAATTTCAGCATTGCTTCCTCCTTCTAACAATCGGCCTCCAATTATCGTGAGAGAGGCTTTTGATAAAAATGCTAAAGTCCTCAACAAAGTTGTCCAAAACTCTCAAAAGTTTCAAGTAAACCCACCAAAAGCTAATAAAGGTAAGTACAGAAAAGTGGTCTTGAAAACTACAAAAATGAATCTAGCAACGATGTTGGCTAAAGAAGGACTTGCATACAATCTAGAGGTTAAAGGTAAAAAGCTTCAAGTGGCCCAGCTAGAAAACTCCAAATCTGTGATCAAGGCTTCTCCTGTTCCGGTTGCTAAAAAACGGACTCCAACATATCAGCCTCGTCCACTTAGAGGGGTTGCTGCTCTAGCCAAAAACTACGGCGAAACTGGCACTTCTAAAACGGCTTCGGACGATCAGCCTGAACTAGCGAGAGTTTCAAGTTCCTTTGATGGCACTCGCCAGGCCGCAACACGAATAGATACAAAAAACAAAATTGCCGGGGTAGATGAG
>CAZFYV010000316.1:0-4573 GCA_964523195.1 uncultured Pseudobdellovibrionaceae bacterium | reverse complement strand
CTTAGAGAGCTGGGAACACTTAGTTCGAGCCCGAGTTTCTACAGTCTACTACCAACAGGTCAAAAACTGGATTGAGAGAGTCGGTAAAGAACTCCAAGAACGCTACCTCAACGGCCACACTTTTCAAGATTCGGATCAACTCATCCAAGAGTTTGCGAAACGAATCGAAAATGGAGCCATTAAACTTGATGAAGATTTAGTGCCAGACTTTATCAAGAAAAACAAAGAATTCTTCTTGGATACTATCGATATCTATTTCGAAAATCTAGCCAAGGAACAGTTTATGGGCCACGTTCGAACTTGGATGAAGTTTATGAAGGACTTTCCTGCCGAGCTAGAAAATAGAATTGCAAAATATGTAGTTCATCGCATTCGACTGGAACGCCTAATAGAAGAAGAAGCAAAAATGATCGGCAATGGTTCTGCTAGAAGTATTGAGCTGCCAGTAAAACAAGTGGAGCGTCAGGGTCAAACGATTAATGTTCCTATACAAAACCGTGAACACATCACTCGATTAATCAAAGATGAAGAGTCAGCATTAGATACTCTTGTAGGATCGGCCAGATCCGATCAAGGAATTGCGGGCCTTTTAGCAGAAGCCCATAGAACTCGAACACGATTGGAAATCGTCGCGAGATATAGTTTTGATGGTAATAAACAAAAGCTCTCCCATGCTATTTTAAGACGAGTACAAAACGCCGACCTACCGGTTGCCGGTGAAGATATCGTAATTCGAGAAGAACTCATGCAATCAGCGCAAATGATTTGGGCCGGCGCAGGCAAGTCTGCAGAGGCCATGCACAAAGCGGTTCAAGGTGCTGTTATTCTAATGCCAACAAGATCGATGGCGCGAGCTCTTTCAGTCAACGAAGCACAATTGGGTCGCTCAGTTGGATTTATGCGATGGGGAATGACTGGCGGAGCAACATCAGCTTCAGGTGCTCTGGTGGGAATTCCGATGATGATCGGAACACTGTTTGGAACAGAATTGGAGTCGGAGAGAAAGCTAGAATTAGAAGATCTTATGGTTTCCTCTACTGACGAAGATTTCCCAGGTCACTTTGTTGAATACTGTATCAAGTTTCTTGACGCCTGTACCCAAGCCCGTGAAGAACTTTCTCAACAACTCTTAAGCAACGAAGAAAAAGACCGCATTCTCCAGGAAATGTGGTCGGAAGCTGTCATAGAAGAAGCTATGCGCTGGAGAGAGCGACGAGATCAAAAGAAAATAGAAAACGACGCCAACGCGATTCTTGAGCAAGCGCTCAAAAGTCGATTAGAAAATCTTGATTAAATCTTTGAGCAAGTCACATTGAACCTCGGATCAGCTTAGTATACCTTACTAATAGTTGAATTCGAGGTCTCCCTAAATGAACACTAAAGATGTATCAAATGACCAAGAGGTAAACCTCTATTTACGAAATGCTGTATTCAAGTCACTTGCGGCAATTCTTGGTCTTGTTATCATTGGTGCGGTCATTTTTTATCTGTTCGATGACCAAGTTCAAAGCCTAACTCAGTGGACTTCGGATCAATTTGGTTTCTGGGGAATGGCGGCCATTGTGTTTGCCGCTGATACATTTATCGTTCCTTTCCCACCTGACCTCATCTTGGTTATTATTGCTAAATCTGACCTTCACCAAAACTGGATGTTTTATGTAGGAGTACTTGGAGGCGTTTCAGTCATTGGTGGAAATATCGGTGGCTTTTTTGGCCGAAAACTAAGAAGCTTTGCCTGGGCAAAAAGGTTTTTTGGCCAAATCAAAGAAGAGAATAAGCGCCTTGTTCATAAACTTGGATTTTGGTCTGTAGTTATTGGAGCTGCTACTCCATTGCCATTCTCAGTAACCTGTTGGACAGCTGGGTTTCTGGGCATGAAAAAGCGACTTATATTCCTCGCGTGCCTAGTTCGAATTCCAAGATACTACGTCTACTACCTCCTCATTCGCTACTCGGACTTCCTCGGCACCTCACTCAATCAGTAGCGCGAGCCTTGAGTCTAGTTGACGAGATTCTATCTCAGCGGTTTGGTTGCTTTTGAGCCCTATTAATCTAAAATAATACAGTGAGTAAGCTTCAAGGATTTTCTGCAGTTAGGGCCAAATGAGTGATTTAAGAATCGTAAGCGAACACTTCCCTCGGTTAGCGACATTTCTTCAAAGCCCTTCCATTTTTTCGGTAATGGTTCACAAATATGACTGCGTTGGAATTATCGATTCGGGCAAGTTGAGCATTGCCGATGTATCCTACCCCTCGCCAGACGATTTAAGAAGAGAAATCTTGAGTTTTCTTCAGAACCTGAAACTGAAATTAGACCACACTAATCCAGTTATCGAGATTCCTTTTTCAGATGGAACCTATATGGTCATCACTGATGAGCCTGTAACTCTCGGACCAACTCTCACTATCGAAATGCCACAAAAGTATCCAAAAGTTACTATAGACCACTTCTTGAAATGGAAGTCATTGAGTCGTAAGATGGGTGAATTTTTGAAAGCATCGATCTCAAGGGGGATTAACGTCGTCGTATCTTCAAATGATGAAGTGACTCGCACCGTATTTCTAAATTCATTAACTAGATTTACGACTCGGACAGAAAGAATAGTAGTCATCGATCATAATCGCGAGGTTTTCGCTCAAAACCGTCACGTTACATATTTGAGATCTCATCTCAATTTTGAAACAAAGAACAAAGCGATAAATTCAAAAGACCTTATAGAGCTGGCAGCTCGAAGAGGGGCTGATCGACTTATTTTAAATTCATTAGATGAGGTAAACACATTCAATTATATGCGACGTCTTGCTAGTGGAACCAGAGGGCTCTCTACAGTGACCTCCGATACAGCTGAAAATGCCCTCAAAAGAGTAACTGACCTTGGCGTTCTCAGTGCTCCTCTTGTGGATAGAGGTTTGATTGAACAAATGGTAAATCAAAGCATCCATCTTATACTACAAATCAACAGGCAAGCAGATAATCAAAGACGAATCGTATCTATCGATGAAGTTATAGGCGGAGAAGATGTTCCCCTAAGACTTGAGAGAGTCTATGAGGCTGTAAATGGTAAAGATGGAATAGATTTTCAACCCACCGGCTACATCCCTCGATTCACTGAAATGTTAGCGAACAAAGGGACTCCAATCGACTCTAAACTGTTTGAATAGGTTGAACATTTGTTGTTTCACCAGTGCCCGAAGATGCCCGGGTCACAAAACTATAAATCCTCAACATATTGACTTTGACCTGATCTTTATCTGTTGAGTCCAATCGCTGATATCCAAAGGATACATCACAAAACTTATCACTGATAAATTGAGCCTCATCTGAAATTTCTGGATACATTGACGAGATTAACTCTACAAAGTCCGTCGGTGGTAAATGCTCAGGCTTCTTCAATCTTTTAAAATTCATCATATCCACAAAAAGATCGTAAGTTAAAACCATCCACCTCGGTGATCCATCAAATTTGTTTCTAAAGATCAAAAACTGACCTTTCAACTCATCTTCCGTTAATCGCTTTCTCGCTTTAGTCAATTTCCTAGTTGATCGCTGAACTTTGCCAATATTTCTATAAACACGGTAACCTACAAATAAGAAAACAATAACAACAGCGTAACCCCAAATTTTAGAAAACAGCTTAGAAAACTCGTCAATCAAAGCTTTTATTTCAAAATCTGATTCACTCTTAAACTGCTCCTTTATTTCTTCGGGTAAGAACTCTTCCTTTTTATTTTCGAGAAACTTAGTTATCGTGTTCTCACTAGTCACGCTCTCTCTAATTCTATTCCTAACCCAATCATCCTCATATTTCTCAGCTAAGTTGGTTGAATCGAAGATATCCATTACTTTGATCAAGTCGGACATCTCGCCACTATCGACCTGGTCTTTCATTTTCTGAATAAGTTCAGAACTCTCTCTACGAGACATCGAGTACAAAACATTCTTATGCCTTTCGAAGTCCTTTCCTAATTGGCCGGTTTGAACTTTATTATCTTGCCGAACGTCTTCCAACATACGTTTAACACTGCCAGAATCGATCGGGTTCTCATCAGCCATATCCCTTACAGGGCCAACCAGTTCCAATCGATCCTTTATAAGACTCTTAGGCATGGGCTCAATTGTATTCGACCATCGCTTCATCTCTTCAGCTAACTTTCTGAATTCAGGAGTATTTTTCCGTTCCTCATACTGCTCTTTTAGCAACTCGATAGTGCCGTCAACATCGAGAACTTTTGACATGGTTTCGCTGGTTGCAACCTTAATCAAGCCAGGACCTACTCTACTCCAATTTTCCTTTAGTAGTTTTTCCACTCCAATAGTCTCGAAAAGAGTTTTGTCCCCTTCTTCCCGTGGCAAAATTCCATAGACTCCGTTAAATATTAGAGCCGCCAAAAAGACATAGGTTAGACTATAAAGACTCAAATCAAAGTAGCTGAAGTTCTTTCTGCCAACCATTCCGAGCCGTGAGAGACTCGTTACGACTGCCAGTGCAGCGACAAGTAAAAATACCATCGGAAACACAAAAATAGGATCAGGCTCTACATACCTAAATGCGTACATTATTTGATAGCAGGC
>CAZFYV010000315.1:0-4575 GCA_964523195.1 uncultured Pseudobdellovibrionaceae bacterium | reverse complement strand
TTATGGTTATTTCGCCAGAACATCCAGCAACTTTAAAGATCACGACAAATGACAACAAAGCTGCAGTAGAAGAGTACATTCAGCTAGCTGCCTCTAAAAGCGAGATTGATAGAAAGTCAGACACCAGTAAAACTGGAGTATTCACCGGCGCCTATTGTATTCATCCAATCTCAAATGAAAAGATTCCTATTTGGACTGCAGACTATGTCTTGATGGACTACGGGACTGGGGCAATCATGGCTGTCCCAGGCCACGATGGACGTGATTTCGAGTTCGCAGAAAAGTTCGGTATTGAAATCAAACGCGTTCTCGAAAGCGATAGCGATCTTCCATTTGAAGGTGAAGGCACATTAGTAAACTCAGACTTTTTAGATGGTCTTTCAAAGGCTGAGGCTATCCAAAAGATGATTACAGCTCTTGAAGAAAAAGGGATCGGTGAAAAGAAGATTACCTATAAATTGCGTGATTGGCTTTTTTCTCGCCAAAGATATTGGGGCGAACCGTTTCCTGTTTATCACGTTGATGGCGAGACTAAACTTATCGCTGATAATGAGCTGCCAGTAGAACTTCCTGAAGTTGCCAATTATGAACCTAGCGAAGATGGCTCACCACCACTGGCTAATGCTAAAGATTGGATGGATTATCAAGGAGGTCTTCGAGAAACTGACACTATGCCGGGTTCAGCTGGATCCAGTTGGTATTTCTTAAGGTATTGCGACCCTAAAAATAACAGCGAACTTGCAAGCAAAGATGCGCAAAACTACTGGATGCCAGTGGACCTGTATGTTGGCGGACCTGAGCACACAGTAGGCCACTTACTCTACGCAAGATTTTGGCAAAAAGTTCTTTTTGATGAAGGACTCGTAACGAGTGAAGAACCTTTTCAAAAGCTCGCCCACCAAGGAATGATTCTTGGTGAAGACGGTGAAAAGATGTCAAAATCAAGAGGTAATGTTGTGAATCCAGATATCCTTCGAGAAGAATTTGGTTCAGACGCAACTCGAACTTACATCCTCTTCTTGGGCCCTCTTGATAGAGATAAGCCGTGGAACCCAAAAGGAATTGAAGGTGTAAAGCGCTTTTATGATCGTGTTTGGCGAGCCTGCGTAAATGAAGATGGAAGTTACGCCGGAAAAGACGTAGAGCCTTCAGAAGAATTGAACAAAGTTCTCCACAAAACCATCAAGAAGGTTGGGGAAGATATAGAGAGCCTAAGCTTCAACACTGGTATCAGTGCTATGATGATTTTGGTCAACGAACTCTATAAAGTAGAGGATAAGCCACATAAAGTGCTGAAATCACTAGTACAACTTCTAGCTCCCTACGGGCCACATTTGGCAGAAGAAATTTGGGAAAAAATGGGTGAAGAAGGCTTCGTCTCCTTAGCCCCATGGCCGGATTTTGACCCTCAACTGACAATAGATAATACAGTTACCATTGGCGTTCAGGTGAACGGAAAAGTTCGAGGCTCCATCGAGATCTCCAAAAAGGCCACAGAAGAGGAGGCCGTGGCAATGGCCAAATCTATAGAAAATGTCCAATCACATTTAGATGGCAAAAACCTTGCAAAAGTCATATATAGACCAGGCAGAATTCTAAATCTGATCGCCAAATAGCCCCCAAACTCACATTCGAGGGCCACTTGGCGGAAACCAAGCTGGCCCAATAAATCTGGGTCCGCAATTTGGTAGATAGGACTTGAGATTGAGTAAATGGACCATCGACGACGCTTCTGAACTTTATGGCGTACCCTACTGGGGCGATAAATACTTTGGAATTAACAAAGATGGCCATGTAACTGCCTTACCCGAGGGAACCAAAGGCCCACAGCTAGATCTTTACAAC
This sequence comes from uncultured Pseudobdellovibrionaceae bacterium, assembly GCA_964523195.1. Lineage (GTDB taxonomy): Bacteria > Bdellovibrionota > Bdellovibrionia > Bdellovibrionales > JAGQZY01 > JAUHWN01. The sequence continues at coordinate 2,730 of CAZFYV010000315.1, read as the reverse complement.
GTCACAATGGAACTCCGACAGCGAGGAATTAGAACCCCTGTCTTAATTCGTTTAGCTGATTTAACTCGTAGCAGAGTGGAGCTACTCAATTCATGTTTTCATAAGGCAATGTCCGAGTATGATTACAAAGGGAGCTATCAAGCTGTATACCCAATCAAAGTAAATCAACAACGCCATCTCATTGAAGAACTCGTTGAGTTCGGTGATCAATTTAATTTGGGACTCGAATGTGGTTCAAAGCCTGAACTTCTGGTAGTTCTCTCGCAGATACAAAACCAAGATCGTATTATCATTTGCAACGGCTTTAAAGATACAGAGTATATCGAGACGGCTGTGCTCGCTTCAAAGCTGGGTAAACATACGATAATAGTGGTAGACAGAAAAGAAGAACTTCCAATGATTCTTGATGCTGCGAGGAAGTTTGATACAAAACCAAGAATTGGATTACGTGTAAAACTTGCTTCTAAAGCGGGTGGCAAATGGGTCGATTCCGCTGGTGATAGATCTAAATTTGGACTGACTACAAGTGAGCTAGTTGAAGGGTTTCAGTTACTCGAGTCACAAGATCAATTGGATTGCCTCGAACTCCTTCACTTTCATATTGGCTCCCAAATTCCTTCCATTGGAAAAATTAAAGCCTCCCTAAAAGAAGGAGCTCGATTTTATACAGAACTTAGAAAACTAGGTGCGCCGATTAAATACCTTGATGTGGGAGGCGGCCTTGGAATCGACTATGATGGATCGAAAGAGAGTGATTCCTCTATCAACTACTCAGAACAAGAGTACGCTAACGATGTCGTTTCAATAATTCAAAATGCATGCGAAGAAATGCAAGTTGAGCAACCTACGATCGTAACGGAAAATGGACGAGCACTCGTTGCCCACCATTCTGTACTGGTTTTTGATGTCTTAGGCAAAAACTCACTCGATCGTAAGAATCCACCTCAAGTCCCTTCAGATGAAAAGCACAAAATGATTTTGGAACTCGAGGAAATTTATGAAGAGCTCAACAAAAAGAATCTAAATGAGTTTTATCACGACACCATTCATATTAAAGAAAGTGCACTACAGCTTTTTACCTACGGAATGCTTAACATAAAACAAAAAGCACTGGTTGATTCTCTTTACTGGACAATTCTTACCAAGATGCACGAACTCTCTCGAGGTGACGAAGACCTTGAGGATATCCACATAGAACTGAAAGAGTATCTTTCAGATACTCTATTTTGTAATTTCTCAGTCTTCCAGTCACTTCCCGACTCTTGGGCTTTAGATCAACTATTTCCTATTCTTCCGATTCATAGACTCAATGAAGAGCCAACTCGAAAGGCCGTGCTCGTTGATTTGACTTGTGACTCTGATGGAAAAATCGACAAGTTTCCTGATATTGAAACAGGAAAAGTTAAAAAGACTATTGATACTCACGACTTCTCTGAAGATGAGCCTTATTTTATGGGTGTATTTTTAGTAGGAGCTTATCAAGAAACCCTCGGAGATTTACACAATTTATTTGGCGACACCGACGCCGTTCACGTAAAAATGGACGACAAGGGCGGGTACTATGTTTCAGATGTTATTTCTGGTGATACTGTAGGAGAAGTCTTAAGTTATGTTCAATTTAATCGTGAGGAACTTGTTCGCAATATGCGAAAGTCTTGCGAAACTGGTATTGCCCAGGGAAGTGTTACAAGAAGAGAAGCTGCCCTCCTTATGAAGTATTATGAGGAAGGTCTTGCTGGCTACACATACCTAGAGAAACACGACGATGAGCCTTCTCTTTCGGACTTTTCTAAATAAGTAAAAATTAATCTACCTTCCATTTTTTTGCTCATATAAACTACTCACATGAATGTCGTCATGATTGGGCTCGGCCTACTATTTTTCTTAGGACATGGACTAACCTGGTTTTTTTCTAGGACTAAAGTCCCAGACCTTTTAATTCTCATTATTATAGGATACGTGCTCGGACCAGCTACTGGTGTAATCGAAGTTGCTGACTTTGGAAAAGTGGGCTCAATTGTTTCAACCATCGCACTTATAGTTATCTTATACGAAGGTGGAATAAATCTCTCTGCAAAACAATTAGTGCAAAGTGCATTACCCTCCATCGGTATATCACTCCTTGGATTTACGTTAATAGTGGGATCAGTGTTTGCTATCGCAAACTCGTTTAACAGCTGGGAAGTCGCTATTCTTCTTGCTCTCGGATTAGGCTCAACATCTTCTGCCATTGTAATTCCAATGGTTAAATTTTTGTCCATCCAAGATCGAACTAAAACGATACTTTCACTGGAATCAGCATTTACAGACGTTCTGACAATTGTTCTCTTTTTAGTAATGGTTGAATCAATCACTTCTGGAATTATAAGCGCAAAGAGTATCGCAGTCGGATTAGGTCCTGTGACCTTAGCTTCAATAGTTTCAGGCATGGGACTTGGAATTTTTTGGGCCTTTATGAAAAAGCGCTTTGCTGATTTAACCTCGATGCCATTTTCGGGCGAGGCCTTTGCACTAATGTGCTATGGCTCTATGGAAGCAGTAGGCATGAACGGTGCGATGGTAGTACTAGCGCTTGGTTTTACTTTCGGAAACTTAGATTTGCTTCCTTCATGGGCAAAACAGTTTTTGAGCAAAGTTCCAGTAAGCTACAGAGACCAGAGTCTACTTAAAGAGATTTCATTCCTATTAAAAACTTTTTTCTTTTTGTACCTAGGGTTACTCATTGATGTA
>CAZFYV010000314.1:0-4577 GCA_964523195.1 uncultured Pseudobdellovibrionaceae bacterium | reverse complement strand
TTGAACCAGCGACCTCTACCACCCCAAGGTAGCGCGCTACCAGGCTGCGCCACGGGCCGACACGAGCTTTAATTGGTAGCTCAAATTTATCAGCCTTTCAACCACTAATGATGAAGGGGTGGTAAAGTAAATTTATCTCCGATTATCGCTGGTATCTAGTACCCGCAGGTGTTGTCCCACTATCGAATACAGCGAGGGCCTCACGTGCTGCAGCTCTAATTTCAGGGTTTTCTACCTCCTGTCGAGCGCAACTTCTAAGGGTAGCTTCTAACTTTCTTCGGGCCTCTATCCAACTTTGAGCTTGGGCCTGTGCTGCGGGACTATCAATCATTGTTCCTGCAACTTCTGGAGTTCTGAATCGGGTTTCGTTGTACCGAGAGGAAGAGTTTCTAAGCCAGCCTGCGACCCTTGAGTTTGCATTACCTGACTGAGTAATACAGCTGTGACCTTGAATGGTAGCTTGTATGTTGTTGTTCCACACTTGAACTTGATCTCCTCGCTCTTCTAGTATTGTGAATTTACCGTCTGTGAGGCTTAATTCTGAGCCACTGGCAACGATCATATCCACTCCGCTAGGGAATTTGTTACCATTTGCTATAAGTGACATACATTCTTGAGTTGCGCTTGCGGGCTCTAGTTTCATCGCTCCTGCTAAAGCGATGGACGAAATTAGAATTACTGTAAGGGCGGTGATTATGGACTTCATCTTGTACTCCTTTTTTACTCCTCCTGTGATCAATCATAGGCCGGAGATGCCGTCTCTGCTTCTTACAATTTTGTTATAAAACCCAGGGGCTAATTGGTCGGATTTAAATCGGCGGGTGGTGTCTTATTTGGGCTATTTTTTGGCTTATTTGCGTTAAGCTAGACCTAAACAATATAATATAGATATTTGGGATATTTAATCTCGTCTTAGTGTTTAATTTTGGTCGGTTTTTCCGAATTGTCTTGATTTTAAATACGCCCTTTTGTTAACTGTGTTTAAGCAACCTTGAACCGAATAAATAGGGGGAATCATGCTACGATTAATGGCAGTAGTGATGTTTTTGTTTACTCCGTATGCCTACGGAAAGATTTGTGAGGGGTATGGTCCTCAGACACCTAGAGATTTAACAAGTAAAGCTGGAACTAATCCAGTCACCTGGTCGAAGGCCACGAGCCACAAGAATATGAATCTCTGTAATATCCATTTCCATAAGAATGCAGAACATAAAGCTAAGGGCTTTTCTATGTCTGGTGGAAAAGGAGACTTTGGTGGTTGGAAGTGTAATGAGACAAAATCATTGTCTAAAGCACAAATGAAAAAACTAGATAAACCAGTATGTACGAACCTCAATGCGGGTGACACGATCGAGGTACATTGGGTTTACACAAGTTGTGACGTTAAGCCTGGTAAAGGTCTTGGTGCTTGTCTTTCTGCCGCCTGCGCTAATCCGCAGCTTCGAGTTGAAACGAAAGTTTTCGTATTAACAAATGATAAAAAAGGTACCATGTTTCCCGATTACGCAAAGCTCACTAAAAAAGCTGGCAAACATCAGGTTACTAAAAAGCCAGATCGCTCGGACGCTCTTGAGTTTTTAGGTTCTACTACAGGTCCTAGCTATACTGAAGCGAAGTGTTCGCCTCTACAAGTGACTTGGAATGTGAGTCAGACTTGTGAAACTCTTGATGTGGCATCGGTCGGTAAATGGTGCTCTAAGAATGTCTTCGAAGAAAAGAAGGCCCATGGTGTGCGTCAAATCGTAAAATCGAAGAAATTGTTATCTCCGATTAATTAGTACAGGTAGATATGATGATTAGAGCATTAGTACTTTCAGCTTTCGTTTTTTCTTCAGGAATAATAGTTCAAGCCACTGAAAATGTGACAGGATGGTGGCTTGGGACTTTTTCAAAAAAAGAAATCACCAGCGACGTCTCAGGTTGGATGGAAACTCAGGTTCGATACAGTTTTGAGGATGGTAATACCAATCAGATTTTGTATCGAACTGGGTTGTTGTACAAAGTGAGCGATCATGAGTTGGGTCTACTCTACGGGGTTATTCAAACCGGGGGGAGCTTAGAGCATCGTGCAACCTTGCAAGATAGTTCTAAGATAACTTCTTTTGGAGATTCTATTATATCCTACCGAGCTCGGCTAGAAGGGCGCTTTTTTAGGGACAATGATAACGACTCTTATAGGGCTCGTTTTCTGATTCGCTACAATAATCCAATCAACGATATTTATAGCATCTCTGTTTGGAATGAGTCGTTCGTAAATCTGTCTGATGAAAAAGATAGAGGGCAAGATGCTTATGAAAGAAATCGTTTTTTTATCGGATTCGGAGCTAAGGTCTTTAAAATTAAAACGAGCTTCGGATATTTGAATCAATACGTTCCTAGAGAAGGTGGAGATACGAGTGAACATTTACTCGTTACTTACTGGAACTTTTAATTTCTTGTTTCCTCTGGGGGCTCAATGATTGGTAATTGCCAATTTAGGGCCTCTGACAACTCTTTAAACACTTAAAATCTCTTATATTTCAGGTCTTTTGGTCTTCAGTCTGCAGTATTGCTAAGAAGATCGGAAGGCCTTTAGATTTGAAGATAATTTGTTCCATATCCATTCTGTTTTATTTGCTCGTTTCTTCTGTGGTGAAAGCTGAAGAAAGTGAGTTAAGTGATCTTCTCAACCAAGAGGTCATTCGTATTTTCATTTTTGATGGAAACGGAATGGGGCACCAATCAAATAGCTTTCTGTTAGGTCGCTGGTTGAGAGACCAGGGCTTTTCAGGCGAACTGCAGTTTGTCTACAAAGATGAAAAAATTTGGAATCCTGGTCCTCGAGAGATAACAAACTCAGAGAAAATTCAAAAACTATATCCCTCCTTTGATTCAAATGGACCAGATGATCAGTTTATTGCAGAAGATAATGTACGAGTTCTAAAATTAGCTCACGATCCTGATGATATATCGGTACCAAAAGTAAAATATATGCTGACCGGTGGAATTGACCGAAAAGCTAATTATGAAAACTTTTTGAGCCAAGTTGGTATGGACGGTTTCTACGATGTGTTCATCGCCATTAATCCATGGAGATGGCAGGGGATTGTGAGTTACTTTCAGATGTCCGATACGAATATTACTTTTGAGCTCAATAAGGATACTTCGGACTCCTATTTCTCAGAAGCCTACGGAAGACTCATTGAAATTCCAGACTATCAGTATCCTTCAGTCGTGGCGCGAGAAAATGTGGTTGAGGATATGCTCTTAGACATGGTTGAGAAGAATTGGGTTGTGACTCCATTCTATGGAAACCTTTACTCCTCCTATATGGCTATTCAATATTTAAGTAATTACTTTGATCGTAAGTTTGGAATGCCTTGGGTCCGTCCTCAAGAAAAACCAACTATAGTTGTTCCCATCTTTTTGCCAATCAAAGACCGAGATGATTTTATGCTGGATCTCTCAGACGAAGCTCGTGAAAGGTTTCGCGATCCAGGTGATATCATAGAAAAAGACATTAATTTCGTACTGGTTGATTCTGTAGCTCCAGGCGAATTTGAAAGCATATTTACGTCCAATAAGTTTCCTTTGGTCTTTGTATCCGGTCAAAACTCGGTGAATTTGATGGCGGCCAGTGGACAGAACTTTTTGCAGATCCAAGAGGTAATTAATGTGGACCCCTATATGGAAGAAGCGGGTTCGGATGACGAGTTAGCGAAATTGAGAAAGAATGCTTCTGACTCTATTAATAAGAGACCGAGATCAGAATATAGCTGGAAGGACAAAGACTTCGAAGTCTTTATGGCAAAGATTATCGATGAGCCGGAAGTCTATCAAGAGTGGTCGAGGCTAAGGTCAATTGAGATCGTGAAAGGTCAGGGAGCCTTTGAGTATATTCTCAAAGGCTTAGTGCCGCAATTACGAGGGGTAAATAGTTGTGGAGTTGTTTTCGGTATCAGTCTCTAGTTAAAAATTTGTTTAAAGGTAGACTGAACTGAACTTGTTCCTCTAGATCCCTTTTCTCTTAGTAGTTGAATAAAAGTGTCTTGTCTCTCAGAAAAGTTTGTCGGATTTGAATACCTCAAAATAACACTCAGATTACTTTGTGCATCGCTTGTGCCTGAAGACCCTTCAATTCTAAGAATCTCCGAAAAAGTGTCGTAGACTTCGGAGAAGTTGTAGCCGTCTTTGGCAGCATTATGGATTTTTTCTAAATCACCCATGGCATCGCTGGTTCCACTTGCTCCGCCTTCAGCTCTAAGAAGCGTTTTGTAAAATGAGATAACCTGATCAAATCTGAATTCAGGTTTAAGTGTCTTGTAGACCTTTACTATAAGTTTAAAAGCACTTTGGGTATCACTTGTACTGCTTGAGCCTCCCTCGGCACGAAGAAGATCTTTAAAGTTGCTAACAATGTCATCCAGATCAAGCTCAGAGTTATTCTCTAAAACATCTAGACAAAGATTCAAATCCGAAACAGCGTCGCTTGTTGCACTTGCTCCGCCTTCGGCGCGGATAAGTTCTCGGTAGTTTTTGATAACATTTGAAGGACTCAGATTGTATTGGTTGGCCCAGTCGTAAGATTTACTAAGTCC
>CAZFYV010000313.1:0-4607 GCA_964523195.1 uncultured Pseudobdellovibrionaceae bacterium | reverse complement strand
TAATATCTTAAGTTGTAGTTTGGCATCTTTAAGTAAGCGTCAGCCATTTCTCGTCCATTAACGCTGACAACAGCATAAGAGTATGCCGGAAGTTTACCGATCATCACTTGGACATTTTGGTTACCGTTAGAGCCCATGCAGTTATAAACGCTGTCTTCAGTTGCTTCACATTGAATGTACATGCGGCCGTCGCCATTTCCGAAGTTGTAAGCAATCTCAAGATTGTTCCCAACACGAAGGCGCATAGCAAACTGTGCCTGAGGGTTTTGTGGAGATTGGTAAAAACCAACCACTTCGTTGATAACGTTCTTATGAGTCCAGTTGGCTTGAGCCGAAAAACCTGTAAGTGCGAGCGCTAGAAAAAGAATAAGTTTCATTAAGTTTCCCCCAGAAATATGAATGTGAAATGTAAGAAACAACACCTACTTATGAGCAAAATAATACTCAATTCAAAGGTAGATCGTCGTTCAAAAACTCATTAACGATTAATTGTTCCCAGGGTCAAGTAGTTGGGCTCGAAAGTTAAAGTTAGGAATTTTTTACTCGATGGTTTTGGGGCGAATATGTTTGACGCTCCTAACCTAAGAGCTAAAAAGCCCTATTTAAAAGGCCAGAGAAAGATCAGAGAGCCGAGCTCTTTTTAAAGTGTCGAAGTTCTTTACGACATTCAATTTGAGACGTGTCTAAGTTTCGCGCGCGAACGTGTTTAACTAATCCTAGTTCAACATCAATCAGGAGATAGTAGGAAATGTTATTACGCAAACTCATGTTCACATTAGCCATTGTTTTTGTAGGTCAAAGCTATGCTGAAGCTCAGACTTTTACTGGAGTTACACCTCAACAAATCGAAGCCTGTGAGAATCACGATCGCTATGATTATTGCAGGGTTTATAACCTTTTAGACCGAGACGAGTATACTTTGGATAGGGTAGAGATTTATAGTGCTCTGAGAGCCTATTTTGTCGATACGACTAGGGATCGAACGGAGTCGGTTCGCATTCAAAATATCGAAAAAACTAAAGACGGTAGCTCTAATGGGAGCACTAACTTTCAAAAGCGCACAGATTACCTCGTGGAGTTTATTCACAACCAAGGATACAGTTACTCTTCAACCAGATGCCAAGTTAAGCTGATGAGAATTGAGGGTAGTGATCAAGTTCTTTCGCTAAATACAAATACTTTGAAGTGTGGTGCTGATTTAGCAAAACCAAATTTCTTAGAACTTACACCCCAACAAGTGGCTAGCGAAGAAAGTCGCAGTGGAAAGCTTCGATCCATGGTGGACCGATATGTGACTGAGCAAAAAAAGATCTTAGATGCATTAGATGTCTACTTTATTGCTAGAGATAGGGACGATGAGAGTATCTCAATCAATGAGATCAAAAAAATAAAATCGGGTGTTTGGCATGGTCAAACAAAAGCTGCTCAGAAAAGTGCTTGGAAGGTTTCATTTAGAAATGGTGATCGAAGTCCCTACAGCTATAACAATTGCACGGTGCTGGTTAGAACATTAGAAAAACGCGGTGGACCTAGCGAAAACAACTACTGGGTTCAGCCGTCGAGTAAGTCTTGTACTCGCGTGACTGTTTCGCCTTATTAATAAATACGAGCTTGTATATTGCACCTCTAGATTTTTGAGTGTTAGTCTTATGGGGTGCAATATACCGAATCCTTAGTTCCACATCTAAATGCCACTCTGACTTTGCCATGGGAAAGTCAGGTAGCTCAGGAAACAAGCGCCTATACCGAAGAGAACCTGGACTATTGGTCAAAACGCTATAAAGGACGAGATCTCAAACAGATTATGCAGGCTAAACTAGAGATCCTATCCTGGGCCGAAAGAGATCCTAATTTGAATTTTTCTTTTGAAAGACTCTGTCGTATTCAAGAGATACTACTTGGCAAAGAAGGTCGGTTTCTTAAATCAGAAGCTTTTTGTCGTAATCGCAGATACACCTATTTTGAAGACCTTGAAGACATGTTTAAACGAAAACTCTCTCAAGATTCAAAAGATATTTGCCATCCATTAGCTCGTGGTTTGAGGTTGTATCTAGATATAATTCATTTCCATCCCTTTGAAGATGGAAACTCTAGAGCTGCATACCTGTGGTTTAATTACGTTATGGCCCAGGCAGGGCAGGATGTCCCAAGTTTTGGGAAAATTGGCTTGCTGACCACATTGCCAATCACTGTAGAGAACTATAAACTTCTATTAGAATTCTGCAAGAAGCAACAAAGTTCAAGAACGAGGAGCGAAAGTGAAGTTACTATCTAACTGGAATGAACGACGTGAAGAACTCCTGAAGTTTGATACTGAAGCACTTGAGCAAGATGTCGATCAGATCGTTAAAAAATATATGTCTGGGGATAAAAAAGTTGAGCTGAAAGATTTTAGTCAAACTCTCGAAAAAGAAATTATGGAGAGCTATAAAATACACTGTGGGTTTCCCAAGGTCAGTGAAGAGTATTGGAATTCAAGAAAATTGAGTATGAGCGATTCATTTTTTCCGCTAACCCACGAAAGAATCGAATGGCTTAAAGATTATGCATTGACAGTGCCTCGTTGGGCGCAAGAAGAGTTAGAAAAAATCAATAATATAAGTGCAGACCTTCAAGCTTTAGATTTTAGTGAGCCCGACCAAACAAAAGAGGCCTTGCTCCTGATTATCGATGAGTTTAAATATGAGGACTATGACGATCGATGGTTTGGGCCTATATCGGACGGAATCTATACGATTTTATATCTCAGTAATATTGAGTACCCAGATTTTGATTTAGACGATATCATGGACAAATATTACCAGAGCTGGATTGCGCCCGAACCAAGTGATACAGAACTCCTCGTCGATGATTTACAGGTTCAATTTGCTAAGCAACTTTTCGGTTCAAAATATAAATAAATTGCACTTAATAGAACAAATCTTCTGAGAGGATGGGGTGGGTGCCTAGCTTGGGAATTTCTAAACTCGAGTAGTAATCTCTCGTAACGTCGTCTTGAAAAAGAGTCCAGGTGCCATCTCTTAAACGTCTTTTGAGTTCTTCGAGCAGAAGTGTGATCTGCAGATTTTTTCTTGCTTCATTGAGATAATCAATAAGCCTTGGAGTCAGTGGTTTTTCATGTACAAATTGAGGAATGTTTTCATCGAATAAGCGGTAATTACTGACATACTGAGAGAAGAGATCATAATAGGGGCCCTCTTTACCAAGCTTTCCTGCTTGAAGGGATCTAAAAATAAACTCATCAAGATTTGAGCTACTTTCTCCTGGTTGGTGCCCAGGTATATAGCCATCTTCTTCCATCCAGGTATCAAATTGGCGATCTAAAACCAAATACAACTCTTGGTCAGATAACTTTTTAACAAATCCAGAAAACAATCCATTCAGCTCAGGTATATAGGATTTAGCATCGATGATTTGACCTTCTTTTAATTTCGTCACGTCTTGGTTTTTGATCCAGGCGAGATAAGCCTCAGAGTTAAACTTTAAAAACTGCTCTTCACATTGTTTGGCCTCAACGGGGAGCCCTCCGACTAAAATATAGACAGCAATAGTGAATGCGACCTTGCAAAAAGGACGTAAGAACGACTTGAGATCCATAGCATTCTAGTATTTCAAATTGAGTACCAGACTATGGACTATTGAGGCCCTAAATTAGCTAAAAACCAGGCTTTTTATGTATGTGAATCCCAGCAAAGAAAATGGCTATCTTTCCTTTAACAACTCTGGACGAGCTAAAAAAAGTACGTACAATAAACTAGAACCCATCATCAAAAAAGAAGGTAAAAAATGAAATATTTTTTAGTTCTATTTTTAGTATTACCACATCTAGCAATGGCCGGATCTAAGTCTGAGTATAAAGAATCACGAAAAAACGTGGGTAAATGCCTTAAGGGATTCTCTGAGCACCTTCAAGATGAGTGGGAAGGCGAATTTACTAAAATGAAGAAAAAGTACGTCAAAAAAGGTATGGATCCAAAAGAAAGAAAGAAGGCCACTGAGAAAGCTGAAAAAGCAGCTGGTAGTTGGACCAAGGAATTAGCACGAGTAAAGCGCAATATTGAAAAACATTGTGGTGGTCAAAACTGGGCCCTTGAATGCGAAGTTCACTATAAATCTGATTCTCGTTATGGCTCTAAGTGCAACATTTACGAAGTTGAAAAGAAAAGTCGTGAGCGCAAAAGCCAAAAAGTAAAAGTCTTTCCAGCTGATTTCGCTTAGGTAAACGGAGTAAAGCTCTAGTTTATAAATGAATAGAAAAACACTTGTTATTCTTGGAATACTTACCACTTTCATTGCTCTCGGGTTGTTGATTTATTTTGATCGGACCCGAGAGAAGAAAGACTGTAGTCTTATAACCTGTCTTGTTGCCATTGAATGTGTAGAATCTTGTGGCGGTCCTTTGATAAATAATGGGTGTTGTCCTTGCAAGGACAGTGGCCTTATTGATGTCTCTGAATGTTCGGACCCAGAGAACTAGTTTCACATTAATCCATAGAAAATTGAGACTTTATTCAAGATCAGAAATTATCGACCGATAGTTTCTCTTGATTGGAGAGGTGAACAATTTCAATCACTTAGAACTAACCCAATCTTAATATTTGTTAACA
>CAZFYV010000312.1:0-4613 GCA_964523195.1 uncultured Pseudobdellovibrionaceae bacterium | reverse complement strand
TGAGTCAAAAATCGTTTTTAGTAAATCCTGTAGATGGTTCTGATGAGCTTCAAAAGTCTACAGATCTATTTGATAAACGAGCACCTTTCTTTGCGAGACCTATTTTCAAAGTGAAGTTGTTTCTATCTCAGCCTGTTAAGTTTAAAGCACCAAAAGTACTTTTTTGGTTGATGACCACCTCTATCATTGTATTGGGATTACTTGGGCTCTTTTTCGTTTGGAAAGATTTTTCGATAAAAAATGACTTGGTTAAGTACTACGGAAGTATTTTTCACGGCTTTTTGTTACTCTTTGTGAACTTGTCTATTCTTAAAACAATCAAGAACTTAATAAAGTTCGTATTTAGTATGATGTTTAATGGGCGAAGACCTGTCACATTTATTGAATTAAATTTCTATTCTTTAGCTCTGAAAATTGAAGATGAATCTTTATACTATTGCGCCGGCGCCTATAAGGGTAGCCTTATCGTCGCCGCACTGACTTTGACCTATCTCGCTGTTTCATCGGTGGCTTATCTGATTATCGATCCATGGACATACTCGTTAGTCACTTTTGCAGCCTTAGTGCTCACTTTTATCGATCTAAATCCATATCGAAAAAGTGAATTATCTCGCCTATTGCAGCTAATGTTTGGGTCTTCAATAGATTCACGGCTTTTACCATACCTAAAAAAGAGATCATTGATTGCTGCCGTGGATAACTCGGTTGAGGTTAACCGCCAGAACTTAATGTCCGTATATTCTGCTCTTGGAATTTTTTGGACTCTCATGTTCTATAACCTGTCTCTTAAAACAGTGAACGCCACTTGGTCGAATTTTGTTGTAGAAGTACTTTATGGTCCAATTCAAGAGAGCATTATCTCAGGAGTACTATTACTTCTGATTGTTGTCGTTAATTTATATATGCTGATTGATTTTTTGAAGCTCTTGGCCTCAAATGCCGTTTCACCACTTTCGGGTACAATCTCAGTCATGAGGAGTAAAGTCAGTGCTAGTAAAGTGGAAAAAGACGGTCGTGAGGTATGTGAAATACTAAAGAAGTATCCCTTATTTTCATCCATCTCAGAAGACAGTTTAAAGTTCATTGTGGAGAATTCGGATATATTAAAAGTTAAATCTAATAGTCCACTGATTGTTCAAGGACAAGAGCTAGATAGTTGTTTCTTTTTACTCGATGGAGATCTAGAGATATTTGTTCGTAAAGGCTCAGGTGAGGATCGTTTAGTTGGACGTTTTAAAGATCAAAGGCTCTATGGTGAGTCTGCACTTTTAGGAAAGGGAGAGAAGGCTTCTAGCTATATTCTGGCTGGCAAAGATACCCTTGTCCTTGAATTTAAAGCGGAAACTTTTGGTAAATTAAATGAGAATCAGGAGTTTGAAGCTGATTATAAACGAATGAAAAAAGAGCTGGATCTTCTTGGATACCTTAGAAGTGTAGACCTTTTCAGAGGAATGCCTCATGAAGTTACAAATTTACTTGTGCAAAAAGGTGAAGATGTAAAACGTGGTATGGGCCAGGAAGTTATCACTGAAGGAGCAAGTGATAGGGACTTTTATGTCATTCTCGATGGTCGAGTAAAGGTTGAAAAAGATGGTAAGGTAATTGGTGAATTGGACCAAGGAGACTTTTTTGGTGAAATCGCTCTTTTAGCCAACCGCCCGCGCACGGCCACAGTGAGAGTGACCAATCAGGCCTTTCTTTTGAAGATATCCCACGAATCCTTTTGGGAGCTAATGGGTGAATATCCGAGCCTTGGTTTATTTCTTGAGGCTGTTAAAGATACTCGAATTAAATCTGAACTACCGGCTCAGGCCCAGGCAGTATAGGAGGTACGATGAGTAATGCGTTGATGAAACTATTGCCAGCAGCAGCCGTCGCAGGAGGGGGAGCCGCAAATCAGGAGGATATTCAAAAACAGATTGAGCAGGTCGTCAATTATACTAAGGTAACTGCTGTTCAGTACGAACTTAATAATATCGCAAAGTATATTTATGTGGATGTCTCCTCTGGAAGTCCAAAGCCGGACAAGAGTAAGTTCTCTGATTATCTTCGCAAAAACCAAAGGACAAATCTTGGGGTTGATCGCGATCCTTCGCTGGATATGTGGGAAACCAAATACGTTCTAATTTACGATAAAGACCGGTTTTACGTTTATTCTGCAGGGCCTGATAAGAAGTTTCGCACTGACGATGATCTTTATGCAGGTTACCAGTTTTAGGATTGACTCAGCCTTAGGGCCCCATAAACTGTAGGGGCTCATGAGGTGTTTTATGAAATCTATTTTTGTATTCTTTCTTTTAATCATCCCAACATATTCTTTCGCCTTTTCTGGGGCCCCGTTCTGTCCCTCTAGTTTTGATAAGGACTCCATAGAATTTAACTTTATTGGGTACAAGTTTACGGCGAAAACGCCTGTAAAAGGGACATTCAAAAAGTATGACTTCAAGGTGAATGAGAAAAATGGTTCGATTTCAGAGCTTATTAAATCCCTCAGTTTTAGTATAGACGCTGCTTCGATTGATACGGGATTAGAGCCGCGTAATAAGACGATTTTTGACAATGTATTTAAAGTTCTGATGGGTGGGGCTAAAATCACGGGTAGGGTTTTAGATCTTGATGACAAGTCCGGTGTAATGAATATCGAAGTGAGTATGAATGGTGTTACTCAAAAAGTTCCAATGGCTCTAAAGCTTGAAGAGAAAAGTGATAATGAAGCAATTGTTTCAGGTGTTGGCAGTATAGATATGCTTAACTTTAAAATGAATAAGAGTTATGAAAATATCAGTAAGGCTTGTAAAGCCCTTCATACCGGACCTGATGGAGTGTCTAAAACATGGACTGAAGTGGGTTTAACTATGAAGTCTAAAGTCAAATTCAACTGTAAAAAGTAATCTAGTTTTTAAACTCTTCATTAGGGTCAATTTGTAAATACGACTTTAGATATCGTGTAAGCAGATAGAATGGAATGGTATCCACTAGAGCCGTTGTTACTTTGAACAAATAATTACTGATAAGTAGGGAGAACATGATTGTCAAAGACATCTCTCCTCGGTAAAACGCAGCCCCAAAAGTAATACCAATAACAGTTACACTATCAACCAACTGAGAAACCACTGTGCTCCCGTTATTTCTCAGCCAGAGGTGTTTACCTTTAGTTTTTTTCTTCCAGAAGTGAAATAACTGAACGTCGCAAAACTGTGCAGCCATATATGCAGCCATAGAAGCAAAGACAGCTCCTGCGGTATTCGAATAGATCAATGTAAACAAATCGGTAGGGCCCACTACTTTTGCACCATTTGGTAAATAAACATCTTTGGCCAATTCTAGTGTTTGCCAGGGAGGTTGCGCTTCTGGGGGGACGCTTGGGAGGTGTTCTCCAAGCCACATAATTCCCAAAATCAAAAAATTCACACCCAGTCCAACCCAGACAACATTGGAGGCGCGCTTTTTTCCATAGAACTCACCAATAAGATCAGTACACAAAAATGTTATGGGGTAAGGCAGAACGCCGACAGCCACCTGAAGGGGGCCTAGTTCAATAAACTTTGTTATTCCAATAACGTTGAGGAGAGACATGGAGCCGAGAAAGATCCCTGATAGTATTAGGAAAACGGTCTCTTTTCGTTCTAGAAGTTGTTGGGAATCGAGAGAAGATGGTTTCACTGAACGAACTTTTTGCCACTAAACTTGTTTGCTGCCGTTGTCATACCATCTAAAACTAAGCTTTCAATGATATCACCCGTGGTATTGAGAAAGTCGGGTAGTTGATTCTGTTCTTCGGGACTAAACTTCTGTAGAACGTATGCCGCTACATCCATTTTCGGATGAGGTGGTCTTCCAACTCCCAATTTAATTCGAATATACTCATTGGATCCAAGCTTTTGAGAAATGTCTCGAATCCCATTGTGGCCGCCATGGCCCCTTTTCGACTGTATTTTTACGGTCCCGAAATCCTGGTCAATATCATCGTGAATAACGATAATATTCTCCACGGGAATCTTATAAAAATCAGCGAGCCCAGCTACCGAATCCCCAGAAAGGTTCATATAGGTTTGGGGCTGACACAAAATAATTTTTTCATCATTCATCTGAAGATGATAAGTCTTTGCCTTTTTCTCTGATTTCCAAGGAGGTAAGTGGCTCGTAACTAAGAAAGCATCTACCGCCATAAAACCAATATTATGGCGGGTCATGAGATATTTATCGCCGGGATTTCCCAAGCCGACTACAAGCCACATAAAAAGAATCCAATTTAAATGGTCAAATTACTCTTTTTTGTCGCCTTCAGCAGGAGCAGCTGCAGCTTCACCTTCGGCAGGAGCGGCATCAGCTGGAGTTTCCTCTTTCTCAGCCTTAGGAGCAGTCACTGTTACAACCGTTCTTTTCTCAGTTGTGATAGCTTTAACACCCTCTGGGAAAGTCATATCAGAAACGTGGATTGATCCGTTGAGCTCTAGTGCAGTAACGTCAACTTCGATTTTCTCAGGAATTTTGTTTGGAGCACACTCGATTTCAACTTCGCGCAATGTCTGAGTAAGAAGTCCGCCTTGCTCTTTAACTCCGATAGCTTCACCAACAATAGCAACTTCAACTGGAACTCTGATTGCTGCAGT
>CAZFYV010000311.1:0-4620 GCA_964523195.1 uncultured Pseudobdellovibrionaceae bacterium | reverse complement strand
GCTCTTCGAAGAATGGCTGAAATCCTGGCGTGTGTGTACTGAATGAACGGACCCGTATGCCCCTGGAATTCTATGGATTCCTGTGGGTTGAAAAGCATGCGCTTTTTCGGGTCTACTTTCAGAAGGAAATACTTCAATGCACCTAAACCTAGCATTTGATAGAGGTCTTGTGCTTCTTCAGTAAGTTCGATTTTGGTGGAGTGAAACTCGAGCAGTGAATCTCTTTGGATAGAGCTCTTTAGAATACAAAGTTTAAGAGCGATTTCCACTGCTTCAGAACCCGTGTTTCCAAGAAAACATTGCGCGCTCTCTCCAAAAGTGGAGTAAAAATAAGTTGAAAGTTCGGTCGCTAATTGTTGTGAGGGTCTACGTAGGCTAAGTTGACCATGGACAATACTATTCTTTTCGAGGTGTTCTTGGACGACCTTTTTAACATTTGGATGATTGTGCCCAAGAAGGTTTGCTCCATAGCCTCCAATAAAGTCTGAAGCAGATTTAGTCTCACCAAGCTCATTGATGTAGGTGATCGTATTGCCTTGTGCCTCTACGATTTCGTTGTTGAGGCCTAAAGCACTCAGCTTTTTGGATATTAAAGGTTTTAGTTTTGCTTTAGAACTTATCAATCGAATTCACCCAAAATAACGTGCAAAGCCCAATTAAAAAGGCTTTCCCAAGTATATCAATATGGTGACAATTCGGCAGTCTAGGCCTTATTTTTGGACGTCCTCCAGCAGGACATAGGTCTATGTAGGTAGGTGGATTCCCTCTCTAACTATGCTAGTTTCTACTCATGAAAAAGGTTTTATTCGACTTGAAGTCCGTGTGGAGTGACGAAGTCAAAGCGCGATTCGCAAGTGAGTTTGAAGGCTATCACGAGAATTTCGTCATATTTATCGAAGAGACTATTAGTGCGTGGATGCCATTGAGAGACAAAGTATTTTGGTTTTGTGAGATACTGGTTTTCTTGTGTGGTTTATTTTTGATCTTAACTGATAGTGCGGAAGTAGGTT
This sequence comes from uncultured Pseudobdellovibrionaceae bacterium, assembly GCA_964523195.1. GTDB lineage: Bacteria > Bdellovibrionota > Bdellovibrionia > Bdellovibrionales > JAGQZY01 > JAUHWN01. The sequence continues at coordinate 3,610 of CAZFYV010000311.1, read as the reverse complement.
CTGGTCGACAGTTTTATTTAGGTATTGGTTATCTTGGAGTGATCTTCCCATTGGTCATGATTCCTTATATCTATTTTCTGCTTCCGAAAATCTACCCCAGAAAACTAAGGAAGCTAAAGGAGAGAACAAAGGCGGCATTTTTGAAAAGTCTTGAGGCTGATGAAGTTGAATACTCTTTTTCTGAAAAAGAGTTCAGATTCTTGAATTATCGAGTTCAGAAAGATCAATTTATAGGAAGTTTTGAAGGGGAGAGTTTCAAAGGGTATGTCTTTAGAATTAGTTTTTTGGCAATTAAAATGCGACCTTTAATTTTGATTGTTCCTAAGGATTATGAAAAAAAGTATAAAGATATGATGGAAGAAAATGGCGTTACCTTCGAGCCAAAAAATGAATTTACGTCTATGAGCTTATAGTTGCTATAAGAGTTCTCGTTTTTGAACTCTCCCTGTGTTCCCATAAATAGATACCTTGCCAGGTACCTAAGCCGAGTTGATGACTTACAATTGGAATGTTCAAAGAGGTAGCCGTGATTGCCGATTTTAAGTGGGAAACTGTATCGTCAGGGCCTTCTAGCGTATGCCTATGCCAAGATTGATTCATTGGAACAAGTCTGTCTAAAAACTCTTCTAGATCTTGTCTAGCGGTTGGATCTGCATTTTCTTGGATGAGAAGAGAACAAGAGGTATGTTGAACAAAAATATTAAGTAAACCAGTTTCAGGTAGCTCCTGAAAGCTTTTTAAGATTGAATCTGTTATTTCATAGAGGCCAATGCCATTAGTTTGGATTTTGAGTTGTGTTTGTTTCATTGAGTACTATTTCCTGATAATTTGGTGCCATAAACCACTTTGATGAATAAGGGCTATTAAAATTTCCAGTTAGTTTTTTAACGAAGCTCTGTTTGTCGATTTGAGCCGAATGCGTAAGCAGTATAGTGCCGACAGCGGCAACGACTGCAGAAGCTGTAGAGGAGCCTGAAATGTTGGTTTTCTTTTCAGGACCCAAGAAGGTCATTTTTGAAGGGGCAATTATTTCTGGTTTTCCAAGCTTTAGACTCTCAGAACTTTGTTTGTGGTCACTTGCTCCAACGGTTATAACATGAGTATTATCCGCAGGAGATAACAAACTTTCATTTTTGCTTTCACTAAGGTTAATGGACTCTGCCAATTTGAAATCGTCACTTTGAGAATAAAGCCAAAGCTTGTCTTCTCCCGAAAAGTTTTTGGAGCGGTCAACGAATCCAATTTTGTAGGTACCTTTTGGGAGTTTAACCCTAATACTTTCTTTAGAAATGAGGCTGATCTCTTTTTTGTGATTTGTTTTCCTAAACTGAGATTGGGTTATCTGTTTTTTGTTTCCAAGCCCTACAATTGAACCCGACGAATTACTTATAAAAAAGTCCAAATCTTTCTTGGGTTCATCTGTTGAATGACTCCAGGCTAAATCCAGGTCCACATCACAAATCTTGTGCTCGCAAATCAGTCGGATATCTTTTGGGAGCTCAGAATTCATTTTTCGCGTAATCATTCTATGTTCAAAGTTTCCACTAGAGTTGATCCACAAGAGTTTGGGGTGTTTTTTAAATAGACTCGAAATAGAGGTGTTTATTAATCCCTTTCCCAATCTATCAGTTAATATGGGCCAAACTTGTGCGTATAAAACAAGGTCGTACTTAGATTTTGTAATAGTCTTAATCGTTGATTCAAACAGCTTCAAATTGGGTGCTTCGTAAAGATCGATAGATAGATGATCAAGTGAGGGGAGGCCTTTTGATAAAACCTTTAAGTAAGTTTTCAATACCCTCTGACCATGGAGCCCCCTTGAGGAACCGTTGGTTTGCACGAGCTTTACAACTTTTTTTTCGTTTGAAGTTAATCCTTGGGAGTATTTATAAAAGCTCTTTTCGATTAGAGCTATTTTTACGGGACGGCTATTAAAATCCGATTTCCATTGAAGGAGAGGCTTTAGACTTTCGTTTAATGGCTTCGAAAATTCAATACCGCCCAATGCAGTCCAAGTTGGAAGCAGGAGGAAGAGTGAAAGTAAACCCTGAACTAAGCGTGTGCTCAACTAGTTCATGTTCCAACGGTACAATCTATAAGTGTGACCGTACCAGTAAAAGCTGTAGTAGTATGAAAGACGATAAACGTGACCGTTCATATAAAAGGCCGGATAAAAAGGGTTTTCGTTATAGAAGTAAAAGTACCACTCGTCGGATCCCCTTCGAGTTTGGGTGACCATGGTTTCCGCGGGATCGATAGATTGAAACTGGCTTTCATTCGATTTTAGGTAAAGCTCTGTTGAATCTGTTGGAGACAATTCTTTTTTTGTAACAAAAACTGAGATTCTTCCAGTCGCTTCATTGAATCTGAGTACCGTTGTTTTTGGAAGTTTTTTTGAAATCCTATTTTGGACCGCTAGAGGGTGGTCATTTCTAGCTGCTAAAACCTGAGCTGAAGTAAGAATAAGAGTGAAAAGAACAATTAATGCACTAAACCTGCGCTGATTCATGGACCCACCTTTAAGTTGTAAATGATTAGGGGGTAGCAGGCCCAAATGACACTGTCGAGAGAATCCCTTGGTGTGGCAAAATTACACCTTGAGCGGCGCATTAAACCTGAGCCATGCTCCATAAATTACCCATCTCTGGGGTTTTAACGAGATGATTTTTCAGCACTCTTTGATCCTGCTTTGAAAGGTCTTCGAAGCAGAGTCCGTAACCTTCGGGATAGTCACCTTTGGCTGCGGATTTTCTCACAATTTTAGCTGTGCAACTGACCATATGAAGCTGGCCCAACTTAAATTTGAGTTGAACCCTTTGACCAATTTTGAGATCTGAGTTCTTTCTAAGAGAGTCATTTTGTCCAACATGATCTTCGATGGCGTCTTGAATATTCTTTTGTGGAATAAAAGTTCCCCCCTCAGAAATATCGTAGACTTGTAGCTTTAATTGAGGGCCCCTAAATGGAAACAGGGTCACGTCCAAAGGTATCTGCTTTCTTACAGGTATTCTCCACCAGCGATTTTGTGGGTGAAGAAGGACTTTTAGAGCCTTAGGGTGAAACATAAGACCGTGAAAAGCTAAAAAACCTAAGGTCGCATACATCGTAGTCGCGTGTGTGTAGTCTTGGCCATACTCAGCGACAAACCAGTTGTTCCAGGCTGTCACAGCAATCAGTGTCGGAATCGAAAGCTTGAGCAGGGAATGGGCTTCTATAAGTAAAATGGCATTGAAAGTACAAAGGAGAATAAACAACCAGTTGGCTACCGAAATTTTTAGAGTTAACTGCGGAAGTTCTGTAACTCCGTGACCATACAATAATCCAATTTGAATCGGAATAGAAATGGCACAGCCAAGTAAAAAGCAGCTTAACAAAATGAGAGGAAGAGGTCGTTCTCTCATAGCATCCCTCCATCATCAGTATGTGTAAAATGATAACAGTAGCTCTGAATCTTTTGGACATACTCTCTAGCTGCTCGTAGATGGTTTGGTTTCCAAAGATATTGATCGCCATATTTTTGAATCGATCTTTTAACTCGGGTTTGACCCGAGTTATAGCTGGCTAATACAACCCGGTCGAATTCTCCGATGGGGTCCTCAAAACTTCTACT
>CAZFYV010000310.1:0-4634 GCA_964523195.1 uncultured Pseudobdellovibrionaceae bacterium | reverse complement strand
CTAACCTTGGTAAACTCTCGACCACAAACATAGAGCAATAATCCAACGGATATTGTTCCCAATGAAATGAAGTAGTTTTCAGTTATAAAAAATATGGAAGCTAAGAAACCAAGAACAATTAAGCCAAGCAATCCACTTAAGCCAGCTCCCGCCGCGGTTTCGTTGATCGTCAAAGCTCTCCGGGATATTGCCTGGTAAAAATTATTTTCCTGCGACATCTTTATTTCCTTTAGTTTTCTGGAATTCTAATATTTTTTCTTGAACTTCTTTTTTTAACTTTTGATATTCTGGAGCATAATCGAGCGCAATTATCGCCTCGAAGGCTATTGTTCCAACCAGCAATAAACCTATAATGATTGTTAATATAGGTTTTCGCTTTTTATATTTATAGTCTGGCAATCTAAATGCAAAAAACTTTGAGAACCAAATGATTTGATTTTTTATGGTCGCCCTGTTTTTCCTTAGATCTTCCTTGTCTGGCTTAATTTCACGAAACTGACTAAAAATCTTTCTAGATACGGACATGAGACTTTGTCGATTTGCTCGCGAGGAAAGAAGAGAGAGATCCCGGCGAATCTGATAATACAAATACTGTAGAAAATGATGTCGCCCATGATGTAGTACAACATAGCTGTCCGCAAGAGTGGTTGTATGTCTCGATCCATTGCTATGATAAATGCCATAAACAAAGCTGTAAGCTGCTTTTAGCTTTTTGGGCCAAGTTTCAACAAATAAGTTAAACGAGTACCACCAAGTCAGCCACAATGAATCCTTCCTATGAGCAACACCCACCTCTCTTAGGAGAATACCAAATAAATAGTCAAAATCTGAAGGATCAGTATCGTCAAACTCTTCATCGAACTGAAGCTTAGCGAACAACATATGGTGCTCTGACAGAAGTTCCTTTACGACCTGCAGATCCTGTAAACTATCTGAGATCAAACCAACAGTTTCCTGTTCTCGATTGGGTCGAATCTGCCCCCAGACACCTGCTGCAGATTCCATCGGCATTCCCCCACCACCTGAGGGAAACTCCATAGCTTTTGCAGGAGTAAGCGGAAACTTTGATTTAGATATCACTTTTTCAATTTGAGCATCATTAGACTTAGCTTTAATTTCGGCATTCCACTTTTTGGGTAGTACTCGCCCTAAAGATTCGGTGGCTGCCACTGGAGCTTTTTCAATATCTTCTGCTGTGGAAATATCTGGCTCTCCAATCGCCATATCAAGCAATTCATAAGGCACGACGACTCGAGTTCTATGGAAACCACCACCATAGGTAAAAACTTCCAATTCTCGTCCTGGGAGAAATATTAACTTATTCAAGACATTCATAGGAATATCGAGACCAAGCCTTCGATAATAGCCCATAAAGTAATGTCGAATTTCCATATCCCAAATTGCATTCTTTTTAAGATTTCCTTTTACAAACTTTCGATCTAAAATTTTCGTAAGAACCGATCCAAATAGAGTAATGAGAGTAAACTCAAAAAGAATAATCATTGGAATCAAAGCGTACCAAAGTAAAAAGAAATTGAGTTCAAATCGACTTTCCAGATACAAGCCTAAGCCGATTGCTGGGCTTATCAAGAGAAATACAATTGCGATCTTTCCTAAGAAAACTTCAAACCAAGAAGTTAGATACTGCCGGACATTCCAATGCCAAATTCTCTCTAATCCATGAAAGCTTCCAACCGCAAATGAAAGGCACAAAAGTAGAATGTAGCCCCAAAGCACTCCTCCCACTAAAGAAATCGCACTCATTACACTCTGAGGATATTTAATCTTAAAAAGCCTATTCCAACTCTCTGGAATACTTGGCAGCACAAAATTTTTCTTACTTGTATTCTGATCTACCAAACCACCATTTCTAACCAGTACTTTGATAGCTTTAAGAGATGCAATTTGAAGATCACTTATAGATTGACCAATTTTGAAGCGACCTGAACTTAACCTTGCACCTGTTTTTGTTTCAATGAGCTCGTGATTCAAAGAGCCATTTTTTAAAATCCCTCGCCATTGATAATCTGCAGGCATTTTTGTATCAAAATTTCTAACCTTGAGTTTGTTATAGCCAGAAATGAATTTCGAGGTAGCCTGTTGAAATGTTTTTGCCTGCCAGCTATCAGCGGAATTTTCAGCAGAAAACTGAATAGATATAGTTTGGGCGTCCTCGCCTTGTGAGAATACTGGGATTGTTATTAGTAAAAGTAAAACTAGGACGTGAAAATTCTTCATGTATATCTATATTATGCGTAGATTAAAAATTTACTTTTTTCTTTAAGACTTGTAATCAGATCAAAGCATTACTAGACAAACGTCGATAACGCGCGCTCTTTGATACCAGTTTGCAAACATTGGAGTTTTTTATGAGATCATCCGCTTTACCAAATTTTGATAGTCGCCAGAGACAGTGCTCCTGGGAAGGTCTTATTAACGCGACTCCTGAAAAAGTCTATGAGGCTTGGACATCAAAGTTTGATTTATGGTTTGGTCAACCAGGTGAGACTTTTATGACTCCAGAAGTGGATAAAGCTTACTTTTTTTACAATAAAAAGGAATGGGGCCGACACCCTCATTACGGAAGATTCACAGAGTTAGTACAAAATAAAATCATAGAAATGACCTGGCTCACAGGAAACGGTGATGATGTAGGCACTGAAGGGGCAGAAACATTGATTCGGGTAGAACTCGAAGCTAGAGACAACGGAACCTTTATGAAAATGACCCATTCAGGTTTTAAAAACGAAAGATCTCAAAAAGGCCACGATGAAAACTGGCCCTACGCATTTGAAGAACTTGAAAAAGCACTTAATGGCTAATGCATCCAACCCTGTACGCGATAGTTCTTTTTCATCAGCAAGCGTTCAGGTTTGCCATCAAGGGGCTGAAACCAAAGTTCAACGCGTGCACCGTAATATTCACCCCAATTTCCCTCATATATAGTAAAATGTGAATTCCCATAAAAGGTCTCAGAGGGATTGTTTGACCAGCCTGCACGCTCTTTTGTGACCCACTTCATTCGATCCGCTGAAAGTGGAGTATTTTTAGTAATCTCAAACGCTTTTAGATATGTATAGCCTGGCTCACCTGGATTTATCCAATACTGCAAATCATAAATTCCCCCTTGAAACCCATTTACCAAAAATAAATCAGGCTTTTCCTCGGATGGAACACCGATCTTCCAACTTTCATCATCAACCATAGAGCCCAGATAATCGATAGCTAGTAAAGTCAGGCTGCGCTCAGTAAGTGGGCTTTGCTCCAAGAATTCAATATGAAATCCCTCTCCTTTGATCATGAGGTGACTCTCATACATTTGATTATCGTGATCTAACTCAACTTCAACCTCTTCTCCGAGCTTTAGTAGATCTGCACTTCGAGAATGGTGAGACCAAGTTTCATCTTGAAATCCAATCAGTACTCTAAACTGGAACCCCATAGACTGAGGTGGATAACTCAAAAAATCACTTTGAGAAAAATAGCCATTAAGAGTCGTATGATACACATCGTTTTTTGCAAATCTCCTAAACGCAAAAACACCTTGATTGTTTTTAAAAACATACCACTCAGGATTTCCAGCCAATCCATTTAATAGTTGCTCTTTATTTGCAAACAGAGTTTCTAAATTTTTAGAATCAGAAAGATCAATCTTAGCATACTGACCATGCTTTAACTCTACCTGGCTGATTGATTTGTTGTCTCCAATAAACTTTAGAATTCCTTTATAGAGAAGATCTTCTTTAACTTTATCTGAGCTTGCTTTTAAAGAGCTTAATGGCTCCGCCAATTCAATACCTTCTGGCAAAGTTAGGTTCTTCGTAAACTCATCGGGGGCAGCCATTCCGTCAAGTACAGCAACTATAAACTGGAAAACCAAGATATAAGCACACACTGGCAATACAATAGAATGAACGACAGCCTGCTTCCATTTCTTTCGAAATAAATTAATAATTATAATCAACAGGGTTAAAACTGAAAATAAGACTAGGCCCCAGAAGAAAAGAGCTTTATCGATTCTCGTCGGAACGAATTCCATCTCAAAAACTTTGTAACCTACAACAAATGATAGAACAAACCCCGGCACCAACCAGTAAGAGTCTAATATTTTTTTAAAAGCGCTGACTAATTTTCCCATATCCCAATTAGATCCCAAAAGTGTTTAAAAGGCCACTTTGCTACGCTGCATCCGCTTGCATTCGTCATTTGAATGAGTAGACTTTTACCAATCTCAACTCTATAGCCTGTGTTATGAAAGGACTCTCAATGCAAGTTCTCGCTGCTTTCTTAATTTTCATATCTTCTAGCTTGTGCTTTGCCTCTTCTGACCTATTGGCCGATCAGTTTCATAAAAATGCCCAACAAATGCAAAACTCCCCTTTCGCCAAGGCTCAAGCCTTATTGGTAAAGACTGTCCCTGGCGAGATTCGTGATTTACAGGATCAAGAACTAGAAATCCTTCTTCAGTTTGCCTGGGACTACGATCTTTTTTCCCATGGCTTTGATTACCTAACAAATGAAAGAGTTTTTGCCTTCGTTCAGAATCAACAGATTTTAGCTTATACAATTTCTATAGATATTTATAATAACGGAATCAAAACTTTTAGGCGATTTTACATTCTCTCTAGAAGAGT
>CAZFYV010000309.1:0-4644 GCA_964523195.1 uncultured Pseudobdellovibrionaceae bacterium | reverse complement strand
TGCAAGGTTTACAGTTGTTTTCTGGTGTGGATCGTAGATTCCATCACAAAGGAAAATTTCGAGATGTAGAAATCTATGATGATTATGGGCATCACCCAACTGAAGTTCTCGCGACTTTACAGGGGTTTCGAGAAAAATATCCCGATAAGAGAATTCACGTCTTGTTTCAGCCCCATCGATTTTCTAGAACTGAGTTATGTTGGGAAGAATTTAGAACTTGCTTCAAAGATTGTGATCACCTGATTATTACCGATATTTATCCTGCAGGTGAGAAGCCAATTCCAAATGTAAGTGCAGAACGACTTGTTCAAGAGTGCGCCCATTCCAATGCTATTTATTTGGCAAAGAATGAATCTTTAGTGGACGAAGTACAAAAGACACTTGGAAATGCTGATGTTTTTGTAACGTTGGGTGCAGGAGATATTTGGAAAACTGGTGAGGCACTTGTCGATGACTAATGAGAGTCAGAGTTTTTCATCTGGATTAGTAATTGAAAAGGATGTTGTACTTGCACCTTATACCTCATGGCAAGTGGGCGGTCCTGCAGAGTTGTTCTGTTTGCCGACAGATCTGGATCAAGTTAAAGACGCCTATCGATATGCAAAAGAAAACGATTTAAGCGTTAGTATTTTAGGTAGCGGCACGAATGCTTTGATTAGTGATCAAGGGATTTCTGGCCTCACTATATGTGCTAAAAAGTTAAAAGCTTCTGAAGGAAAAGAAAGTGATGGACGTTTTGAGGTCATTGCTGAGTCTGGAGTTTTAAAAACGGAGCTTCTTAAGATTTTTATAAAAAGAAAATTACCTCCGGCAGAGTTTTTGGCAGGTGTACCAGGTGATGTTGGTGGCGGAGTAGTAATGAATGCTGGCGTTGGTGAGCAAATTAAACCTCGTGAGTTTGTTGAGATCACTGATTGGATTGAAGTTCTAAGTCTTAATGAAGAAAGTTTTTTAGAAATCATTAAGTATGAGAGAGATGAACTTCGCTGGAGTTATCGCCATTGTCATGGGTGGGAACCAGGTTTTATTTATCGAGCGCAGATTTCGTGGGAAGATGTCCCAGATCCTGAGGTTGTAAAGCGAGTTCGCGAGGCCAATCAAAAACGATTAAAAAAGCAGCCTCTGGATATGCCAAGTTGTGGTTCCGTCTTTGTTAATCCAGAAGGGCATAAGTCTGGTCAATTAATCGATCAATGTGGTCTACGTGGTTTTTCGATTGGTGATGCTCAAGTTTCAGAAAAACATGCTAACTTTATAGTGAATACGGGTAATGCTACGGCAACAGATATCGATAAAGTGATTCGCCATGTTCAGGCTGAAGTGAAAAAGCAAAAAGCCATAGAACTAAGAACTGAAGTGGTTTATCTAGGTGCTTGGTAGTATCACGGCAAAGGGCCAGATTTAATAAATCACCTGAGGAAAAATCGGAACTCCCTTAAAATAAAAGAGTGAAGCTTGGTAAAAAACTTTTTCTAGTTTTATTTACTCTTTTGGTACTCATTTCTTTAGTGGAGTACTTTCGAGTTAATCACAATGACTTTAAGGTTAAGTCCATTCCTGTTGTTGTAGCTGGTCAGCACCCGGATTTGCCAATATATAGAAGTTTGAGATCTAGAGTTCTTCAGAGGCTTAAAGAGTTTCACAACAAATATTTGTGGGAAATTGGAATCGAAGATTTACAGAAAATGCTTGGGCAGGATGCTTGGATTGAGCGCACGAGTATTCAAAGAAGACTTCCGAATCAATTGCAAATTAAGATATTTCCTAAAAAAGCCATAGCAGTTTATGTCAGTCACAAAGGCAAAGCTTTTCCGATTGCTTCAGATGGAAGCTTGTTAGCGTCGGTGCAGTTAACTCAAGCGCCGGATGCTCCCATGACTAGACAAAAGTCCTTGTTTAAGGACGATAGATTGCGAAAGAAATTAGCAGATCTAGTCTCTTCCTGTATTCCAGGGACTTCCATAGGTTCCGACAATATTAAGAACATCGTTTTTAAAGAAGAGTCTGGATTTCATTTGGAACTTTTTTATCCGGAAGTTGAAGTAGTCATGGGGCATGAATCCTTTGCTACAAAAGTTTCAAGAGTTCATCGCGTGCTAGACTACCTTGAGTATCATCAATTGAAGGGACGCGTTATTGATGCAACATTCTCAAAGAAAGTCCTTGTCAGACTGCGTAAGGGTTCGTAGCCTCGAAGTATGGGACTTAAGACCTAAGCCGTAAGAATTGTTAGGTTTTTTTTCTCATGGATGATCGGCACGACACCTGAGGATTTGCATGTCTACGAGCCACCAAAAGAAACATAAAATTATTGCTGGCCTCGATTTAGGTACAACAAAAGTTTCAATTCTTATCGGTTCTGTAAAAGACGATGGAGTAAACATAATTGGTGTAGGTGAAGCACCTTCCACAGGAATTCGCCAAGGCGATGTCGTCAATATCGAAGCCACCATGGAGTCTATTCGCAAGGCTCGATTAGAAGCAGAACTCATGGCAGGTGTGGAAATCCAAGATGTATGGTTGGGAGTTTCAGGTAACCATATCGAATCTTTCGATAGCAAGGGAATGATTGCTATCAAAAATCAAGAGGTCACTTCGGAAGATGTCGATCGAGTCTTAGAAACTGCAAAAACAGTTAATGTTCCCCAGGAGAGAGAAGTTCTTCATGTGCTTCCAAGGGAATACATTATAGATGATCAAACAGGTGTTGCAGATCCAGTTGGTATGACAGGAGTTCGCTTAGAAGCGTCTGTTCATATAATTACTGGCAGTCAAACAGCACTTCAAAACTCTATCAAATGTTGTGAAAAAGCAGATCTAAAAGTAAATGGATTAGTTCTAAAATCTTTGGCTTCTTCTCTTTCAGTTTTGAGCCCAGACGAACGCAACCTAGGGGTCGCGGTTGTTGATATGGGTGGAGGAAGTTGTGAAATTCTTTGTTTTGATCAAGGTGCTGCGTGTTTTACTACGATGGTACCTGTAGGTGGAAACCACTTTACTCACGATGTAGCTGTTGGGTTGAGAACTCCTCAATCAAGCGCTGAAAGCATCAAGAGAAAGTATGGTTGTGCCATCAGTGAAATGGTTGATGAGAATGAATCAATCGATGTAGAAGGTGTTGGTGGACGCAGATCTCGTTCTGTACAGAGAAAATATCTTTGTGAAGTCATTGAGCCTCGTGCTGAAGAAACACTTTTTTTGATTAAAAAAGCAATGATGAAAGATCAATTATTAACGAGACTGGGTTCCGGAGTTGTTTTAACAGGTGGAGCTTCCCAGTTAAATGGTTTGATTGAGCTTGGTGAGTTTGTTTTTGACGTACCAGTCAGAATGGGGCTACCGACAAAGACTAGCGGATTAAGAGATGCGGTAAGGTCTCCAAGCTTTTCTACTGCGTTTGGATTAATTTTATATGGATTAGAACAGGAGAGGGCTCGCCACACAGAGAAATCTTCTGATAAAGGATTATTTGCAGGGGTTTCTAAAAGGATTAAAAACCTCTTAAGTGGTGCACTCTAGGATGAGGGGGTCATAAATGTTTGAGCTCGAGGAAAATGTAAACATTGGTGCTAACATTAAGGTTGTTGGTATCGGTGGAGGCGGAAACAACGCTGTATCTACTATGATTGAGGGCGGTCTGTCTGGTGTTGAATTTATTGTTGCGAACACGGATCGTCAGGCACTTGAAAGTCATACGGCCTCGAAGAAAATTCAGTTAGGATGTGAATTAACTAAAGGTTTGGGAGCGGGAGCAAATCCAGAAATTGGAAAGCGTGCAGCTATCGAATCTTATAACGATATCGTTGAAGCACTTGATGGCGCTGATATGGTTTTTGTTACTGCTGGAATGGGCGGAGGAACAGGAACCGGTGGAGCTCCAATTGTTGCGAAGATTGCAAGAGAGCTGGGTGCTCTAACAATTGGTGTTGTTACGAAGCCGTTTATGTTTGAAGGCCGTAAGCGTATGAAGCACGCCAATGGCGGGATTCAAGAGCTTAAAGAAAACGTTGATACATTAATTGTTATTCCGAATCAGAAGTTGCTTTCTATTTCTAGTGAGAAGACTCCACTTCTTGAAACCTTTAAGAAAGCTGATGAAGTTTTGCTTCAGGCAGTCAAAGGTATTTCAGATCTTATTAATATTCGTGGACTCATTAACCTGGATTTTGCTGATATTAGAACTGTTATGTCGGCACAAGGTATGGCGATCATGGGTGCGGGTGTTGCTGATGGAGATAATAGAGCGATCGAAGCAGCTACGGCAGCTATTTCCTCTCCTCTTCTTGAGAATATTTCAATTGATGGCGCAACTGGAATTATCATTAATATCACGGGTGGTGAGGGCTTGAGTCTTCATGAGGTGAATGAGGCTTCGACCTTGATCACCGAAGCGGCCCATGAAGAAGCTGAAATTATTTTCGGTGCAGTGATTGATAAGAATCTTGGTGATAACCAAGTTCAGGTTACAGTGATTGCCACTGGTTTTGGTCAAGAGGATACAGCGAGAGCTTTGAATCCTTATCAGCAGATGCAGGCCTTATCTCAACAAGTACAAACAGCGGCACAACCACAAATGACGGTTCAAATGAATCCGCAGGTTGGTCAGCCCATGAATGTACAACCTCAGGTTCCGCAACCGCAAGC
>CAZFYV010000308.1:0-4654 GCA_964523195.1 uncultured Pseudobdellovibrionaceae bacterium | reverse complement strand
ATTTGTTACCGATACAGGAAGGTTTTTCAGCATATCTGACATATACTCACTGATCAGGAACAAGCTGATTGGCTCTGAAAGAAAATCTCCATTAACATAAGCCTTATAGACTTTATCGAACTCAGCCTTCAATAGAGGTACATATTTGTCTCTCATTTGTTCTGCTTGAACTTTGGCTTTGCCTTTTAAATCTTCATTTTCTGCGACATCCTCAAGCGAATCGATTAAGGTTGCAAAGTTTCTGAGAAAACCTTGTGTGGGTCTGACCTCAAATTTCATATGGTTTTCTGCGTTGGCCTCTGGTACCAGGCCTTGGATGATCCAGTCAGAGTAAACAACTGCGCCTCCTCCATTACTGGTTTGGTCGATAACCAAATAATCTACGTTCTTCTCGAACCAATTCATAATATACTGAGTCGCGAAATAACCCATAATGATGTTGGGAGGCATATAGGTAGGGATTCTTAAAAAACCCACAGTTTTGCCATCACGTTTAAAGGTACCTGCGTAAAGACCTGAAGCAGAGATAACTGGTTTCATGAGAAGTGGTGATTTAATCTTTTTGAAGTCTTTAGGTAGCTTGAAAAACGGTTTTGTATTTCCAATTTTAACCCTAGAGCCGCGGTCTTCAATTTTTTCTTCGTTTTCGTCGCTGGTTGTTTCGTCTTCGATGGCTTTAGCTAAAGGAGATTGAAGGTCCATTAGTCGTTTGTTTAATCCAAGGATGTGTTTTAAATGGAGATCTAGAGATTTAAGGTATACCGACTTTGGAAGAACTTCAGTAGCACTGGAAGCATCATCATTTTGGTCAAACTCGAAGAGCTGATCGATGTGAGCTGGATCAAAACTACCATCAGTATTTCTTGCTATAAGAGGAACGCCATCCGCCTTCCATTCGAGGTCAATTATGTATTCATCACCGGTTTCACGTGATTTTAGTTTCATGGTAGCTTTTGGGTTTTTCTCGATTTTTACCGGTAAGCCCTTAGCTTGAGATCTACTCGTAAGAGTCATAGAAAGAGTTTTGTCATCGGTTTCATTTCTTCCGGTGCTGAGATAGTTAAAGAACTTTGCTCTCCATTGGTCAGGACTTTCTCCATCAATTTCTAAGAGTTCATCGCCAATTTCAGGAACTCGAGTATTTTCTGGGTATTCAGATCCATCAACAAAGTTTACAAAGGTTTTATCTTCCTCAACTGTAAACTCTAAAGGAAGGGACTTCTTATAGTTGGTTGGAAGGGCAACACCCACATGGGCATCTTTTGCTTCGTTTAAAAGGCGAGCAAACAAAAAGTAGATTTCATTGGTGGTCCTAGCATTAGCTACGAGTTCTCGATACTGACTCTTTTTAAGTTCCCAATTGTATCCATCAACTTGGCTTTCTTTGAAGATTAAGGGGCCGTATTGAGCCTCTAGAGTATCAAATAGACTCTCTAGCTGTCGTAGAACACGTTCCATCGTGAACGACTTAATTTCAGAGCTACTCGTTAAACTCGCGTATGAGAATTGGTTTTCACAAATTTCTCTAGCAGTGACCTGAATAGAAGCGATTTGAAAACAAATCACGATTGATAAAATCAAAGATCTGATAAATTCAGTTTTAACCATTGTAATCTCCCTTACCTGAACTCATGTTCTAATAGATATTGGAGCACCGTGTCTATATATTAGGCTCTTCGTGAAAGATCTTCGAAAACCCCGATTATATTACAAAAAATTGCCATCTCTTTGCTTCTTTACTCCAATTTGGAACCACTTTGGTGCAAACTTAAAGAGTAAAGGGGCAGTGATGGATCAGTTGTTTAAAGAGTTTTCTCAGGACAAAAAGGTTTTGTTTATTCGGTTCCCCGAGGCCTTATCAAGCGAGCATGTTAAAGAAGTGAAAAAGGCCATTAATCGTTGGATGGAAGCTAATGAGAAGGTGCTGCTTTTTGACTTAAGGGGTACTCAAACGATTGATGAAGAACCACTGGATGTTTTAGTGAATTTTTTAAAATTGATCCACTTAAACGAAAAAAGAGTCACATCAACTCGGCCAGATGAGAAGCTTTATGAGAAGCTCTCAGATCGTGGTTTGTCTCAACACTTTAATTTTCGTAATAAATGAATAAGTGAAAAATCTACAAATATAGGTGCCAAATACTGTAACTTTTCTTGAGGAATTTTCCCAGGTTGCCCCCATAATTGGTTGGAGTTAAATCTAAAATGAGCCGAGTGGGGGCTATTGTTTTGAAGATCAGACTCTTAATCAGTTTCATGCTTTTATTTTTGGTTGGATGCTCCAATCAAAGTGGAGAGCTAAAACCTAAAAGCCAATTCAAGGGCCCCGTATATGATAATCAAATCGGACCTCTAGCGGGTCTGTTGAATGAGGCTCAATTACCTGCGGTTGAGCAACTTGAATTTGAGAATATCGGAATCGTATCGATGGTCGTGGAAGGCGATCCAAAAAATGGTGAATTTTCTAACGGGCAGTGTACCGGGTTTCTAATCTCAGCAAATGGATTCGACTCGGATCAGCTTGTTGTTACCAATGCTCACTGTATTACAGATGTTGTAAAAAATAATAAAGACTCTTGTGAAGACTTTTTGGGTATTCGTTTCCCTGAAAGCCAAAGATTTAAGCCTGAAACCCGTATGTGTAAAAAACTATTGTATACGTCGCCTGAACAAGACGAAAATATGCTTGTAATTGGTGAAGACCTCGCTGTTTTCAGTATTGAGCCGACTCAGAGAAAAGGTTTTGAGATTTCCACTTTAGGAGTTCAGGACGGAAATGAAGTTCAGGTTTTTAAAATAGATCCTATTGCCCCTAAAAAGTTGGGTGGATCATTTGGGAAGTCGAATTGCAAGGTTACGATGAATTCGACTTTACTTCCAGAATCCGAAAGTGAAAACTACGTTGCTGTTTTGGGGACATCACTGCTTTCAGAGGAAGTGAAACATAATAGTTCTATTGAAACTTCTGATTGTTTTATAGTGAACGGTAATTCGGGTAGTCCCGTTTTAAATAACAAAGGTGAGGTCCTAGGGGTGGCTCAATCCTATTACTCTAATCGATTTCTGGAACTCATTGAATCGATAGAGCTGGGGGTTCAGTTACTAGCAGGAGATTATATTCAGTATCGTTTCCCAGAAACTGTACCCAAGCATATTCACTTTTCACAGTTGAGATGCCTTAATATATCGTCAGATGAGATTGAACGCGGGGATTGCGAGTTTTTTCAAGAGTCCGAATTGACGACTGAAGAGGTCTTGAATGACTTGCGAGCTGAGGCAAAAGAGGAAATCACAAATGATTACCTGCTTCGTGATTTAGGTGGAAGGTTGTTAGAGAAAAATCCAAAGTGGATTGAGGCTGAAATACGGCGGCTCGATGACTTTTCAGTAGAGTTGTTTCCTATCTGCCATCGTTTAAATGAAGTTGACAAAAGTAGCGTTGAAGGTCAACTAGAGCTTGTAACTATGGCGCGCTCAAAATTGATTGTTATTTATAATCGATTTTATGTTGCAGAATTCAAAGAAATTGACGATCAATTCACGGAAGAAGTATTTACGGTTAAACTTGTTCAGGATGACTCCGCTTCAGGAGAACTAAGTTTAAAATTCTATTCACAGTCAATTTTTATGCCCTTTGGATTAGAAGACGTAGAATCTTCCGAAAGCTCCTTTTCTAGTTCAGACTTCAATTCGCCTTTTCCAGAGGAATCACAAGGTAGCCCGAAGATCACTCTTAAAGCTTGTGCTGAATAGTATCTTAATTCGTTTTTGGTCGATATCTGACCGAAATTTTGGTTCCCTTGGGCGGCTTGCGATTAAGTAAGATCTTCTTTCCGCTAACTTGAAAGCCCTGTGTTTCAAAATCAGGTTCGAGTTTAATCTCAATGCTCTCTTTTTCGGGATAATCTCTAAGTTCTATTGAATCAACGAGTTGCCTTACCTGATCTCCAATAGACTTTAATCCTTCGCCGTAGTCATCTTCACAGATACTTGTAGTTGAACCGTTAGTGAGTGATGCAAGCTCAGAAACAAAAGTACCATATTCACCATAAACCTCTTGGTCAAAACAGTTGGTGTCTCCGGGTTCGATTATTATACCAAAGCTAATAAACTTTTTTGTGAGCCCTAAGGTATTTTGAACTAGTTGAACAACTTCCTGAGGTTTTGTGGCGAAGTCAGGTCCAGTACTCAACTCGTCTTCATCCGATAAAACAATCAAAACAAAGTGTGAGTTCTGTCTAAAAAAGCCCGCATTATTGGAGTCTGCTTTTGTCAGTGCCATCATGGTTGCTAGTAGAGGTTGTTCATCTCTAGAAGGGCATGGATTATCACTACCATTGTAGCAGTCCAAAGTTTCATCTCTTTCGACAGTGGCAACAAATTGATTAACAATTTCGGTGCTGGAGGGAGATAGTATTTTTGATCCATCAGGGAAGTTTAAAAGGTCTCCTTTTATACCATGAGGACCGTTACTGACGTCCGTTGTCGTGATACCTATTTGCCAATCTATTTTTTGTATCTTTGAAATCATCGAGTTTATTTTTTCTCCAACTTTTTCTTGTTCGTTAAACATAGACCCGGAGTTGTCTACAACAAACAGAATGTCTGCGGAACCTTCGGTATCAGATTGAATAAAGTCCTCTTCGACTTTTTG
>CAZFYV010000307.1:0-4656 GCA_964523195.1 uncultured Pseudobdellovibrionaceae bacterium | reverse complement strand
AAACTTGGAGCTGATTAAGGTCCATCTGCTTAATATTTGTAAAGAATTCCTGAGGGCCTATTAATAACTGAATTTCTCACCCCTCATTTTAAGCATTTTTAGGCACCAGGGGTCCTGTTAGAGGAGGTGAACTCGCTGAATTTTTGACAGAATTCATGACCTCGTATTCTAATAGATTGGTGACTCGCTTATTAATTATTTGTTTTGTTTTATCCTTATACCAGTTTGCCAAGGCCGACTTTGGAGGCTTTGTTTCTCTAGAGTCACTTAATTACCTAGAGGATTTACCTCATCCCACTCGTCAAAATGATCTTCAGGTTGATTTGGGTGTAAAATCCACAGTTAAATCAAAGTCCCTGGTCTTCGTAGTCGACGGAGAAGCTAGAAGCCAAACTCAGAGTCAGATTCCTCAAAATCAGTTTTTCGCCCAAGCCAAAGAGGCAAGTATCGCACTTAAGATGTACCCCATAACTTTGAAGGCGGGGATGAATACTTACAACTGGGGAATTTTTGATATTTATAGTCCAATGGATGTGATCAGTACACAGGCTTATTTCGATTTATTGCAATCTAAAAAGCTATCGAGTCCTGTCGTAGATGTTAAGTTTGAAGGTCAGTCCTGGAGCCTTCAAGGGCTTTTTATTCCATCTCAAACGCCCCATATTCTTCCGCCAGAGGATAGTAGGTGGCTTCCAAGAAAGGTTTTACTAGATTCTTCGGTAGAGGGATTGAAACTGCGATTACCAGATCAATTTGAATATCAATACCTAGCCGATAGAAGGTTTGATGGCGCTTTTACAAATAATTATGGTTTTAGATTCTCAAGACGATTTACTTCAGCAGATATTCATTTGTCTTTTTTTGACGGTGTAGCAACGACACCACAATTTGAAATCGAGGCCAGTGGCCAATTGAGCCCAACGGAATCAAATACCTTACTGATTGATTCTGATGTTTCTTTGAGGGCCCTATTTTATCGAGTACAGACTTCTGGAATACAAATTAGTTATATTCTTGGCTCCTATGTTTTTAAGCTTGAATCGACTTACTCCCATAGTTATGGAGATGCACTCCTCTATCAAAAGTGGAGCACTCAAAATGCTTTTGGGTTAGAAAGAACCATCACTCTTTTTGGCTATTCTTCAAATCTAATTTTTCAAGGCTATTATGGGAAAAGTGATGATATTAAAGGAAATTTATTAAGTTCATCGGCGAGACTATTCGATGAAAGTTTGGCGCTAGCACTTCGAATAGGCTTTAGCACATCAAGCTCTTTAACATTTGGAAGTCTTTACGATCTGGAATCAAAAAGTGGAATGGTTCGAATGAATTACTCCTTTAAACTCCTAAGTTCTTTAGCGGCTGAATTCAATATCGAATCTATATTTGGTGATGAAGACAGTCTCCTGGGAAGCTATAAAGCAAACTCTAGAGCGAGGTTTAAACTTGTGCAAAGGTTTTAACTATTATCGTCGCCCGGAGGGTCTTCTTTGCGAACTTGGCTTCTGATAATTCACAAATACAAAGCCTTCGTGATTCTCAATAGCCTGAGATTGAATGCTATAGCCCTCGCTCAAATTAATCTCAGGAAGATCAACACTAAAGCTCAGTGCCTCGATAACTTTAGATATTTCACTTTTGATTCGATCTTCACTGATGTTTGTGTTGGGGTCGTAATTATCAATGTAATTTTGATTCCAAGTGTACTCCAGACTCATATTTGGTTCTTGGATATCTACATTTAGCTTCTGATCAGATACATAGATTTTTGCCTCAACTGTATAGTTTGAGTTAAATCTGGTTTGATGAACGTAGCTTTTATCTTTTGGGACGTAGTTGTCCATAATAGCTTTTCCTTGAGCCCGCAGTCTAAATTCTCCATTTTCGGTCGTAGAAAATTGAATTTTGGGTTGGTCGACCAAAAAGGTCTTCATTATAAAATTGGCTGTTCTGTCAAAGTTCATCAGGTCTGGAAAAACAAAAAACTGAGCAAAACGTGAGTCATGGAGTTCTCTTAATCCATCGATCTTTTGGCTCTCAAAGTCGATTTGATAAACACCGTTGCTTTGAAATTGGTTTGAAAGATGAGTGAGGAAGGCTTTACTTATAAACATTCCCGAATTACCAAAATTGTTTAGATCACCTAAATCAACTCTAAACGGTAAGTGCCGATAAGTAGATTTCGAACTCGCAAATTGACTGAATGCGATTCCGTGGAGAGCAAAGTCTTGTCCATTAGGAAGTAACCTTAAATAGTATGGTAGAATTGTTAACTTTCCACCGAGTGGAAGTTCTAGCTCTTGCTTTTTTAGGGCTGTAGCTAGTTCTGTTTTGATATTAGATTTCAACTCACCTTGAAGCTCTTGTTGCATCATAGGTTGAATCTCTGATTTGTCAGTCAGCCAATCTAAAAGAGCGCTGTTGAGCTCCTGGCGAAAGTCTTTAAATCCAGTGCAGTGTCCTGATTCAATGGTCCAGGCGTTTCGGTCTATAAGGTTTAGGTTTCTAAGATTAAGATTCGGACGAATAAAACCACTTCTGTTCGTGAGTTGAATACCTCCAGAAATGCCGAGCTGAGGAGTGTTTGCTGTGATCTTAATATTTCTACAAGTTGCATTAACTCGGGTCCTTAGAGTTATATTGCCTCGTCTTGTAACAACAATATCGTTTGTCCTAACCTCATCAATTGAAATTTCTAGGTTATCTGCACTGGATTTGAAAGGAATTTCATTCCACCAACTATTAGGAGGCTGGATCTCATACTTAAAGTCACCCTTGAAGGAAATTCCTTTTATATTTGTTTTAAAGGGTGAATCAACATCTACATCATTGAGAGACTGTTGGATTTGAACGGAGTCTTGTGAAGAAAAAACGTTTACAAAATCGTCATTTTTGAAAAGAAAAACAAAGTCGCTAGACAATGTAGATGCATTGGCAAAGACACTACAGCAAAGGATTGTGGCGAAGCTAACTAATTTCATATTTTTTTATCGGTAACAATTCTTTAGTCTAAAGTCCTGGTGACAAAAGACCGTAAAAAACATGTAACTCTTGGTAATAGGTAAGGAATTTGAAAAATAGTTTTTCAAAAAACATGAAAGTCTTTTACTTTTCAAAAGTATTTTTCAAAGTGTTGTTAAGTTCAACACTTTTAGGTCTTGTTTTGTGTCTGACTTTCTTTTTTGAACTGAATACGTCCTATTCCATCGATCAATTCCAACCGGAAAATCATATAGAGCTCAACCGAGCAGCTCAGGTACAGGACAAGTTTTTGGTTTCTGAGACAAGCCCAATTGTTGTAGCGCTCTCGGTGGGTGGTGATTCAAAATGGACGAGTGAACCTTACTTAAGTATCCTCGATCAAATTGTTGAAGAGTTAAACGAAAATGAGAACCTAGAATCCATTACGAGCATTACCAATCTTCCGATTGTGAGTCTTTCTGAGGAGAGTTTTCAGATCGGAAGCCTGAGTGAGATTCCACAGATATCTAGTGTATATTCCAATCCGATGGTTGTTCCTCAGTTTCTAGCAAAAGACGGAAGAGCAACATCGATCATTATCAATACTGAGGATTTAAATAATTTAGAAAGAAGCCAGTTTATTAGTGAACTCAAAGAAGTGCTTGGCGCTAAGGCTTCCCAATCAGAGTTTAGTTTTGTAGTAGGGGGGGCTCCGGCTGTTGCTACAGAAGTCACACAACTACTAAATAAGGAAATCACTCTTTATACTTTGTTGTCACTCCTATTGGCAGCCGTGGTTATCTTGATGATTTTTAAAGCGGTATATATGCCATTTTTGTGTATGGGCTTAATAGCAATCATAAATATCTTCTGCCTTGCGATCCTGAATATCTGGGGCATTCCATTTACTGTGTTAAGTAACACGGTTCCCGTTCTAATAGCTATCAACGTCATTTCTGTCTTTTCCCATACGATAATGGCAGCCAAGGCCTATTACTCAGATGAAGGGTGCCTTTCTGAAAAAGGTGTCAGAGATCTTTATAGAGCGATTTGGAAGCCGCAAGTCATTGCTGCTCTGACTACAGCCATCGGGTTTGCGAGTTTAATTCCCTCTGATGTTCCGATTATTAGTGGTTTTGGGGTGGCCGTCGTTTTAAGTATCTCTTTTTCAACACTCTTTTTATTGATCTTGATGCCTTTGATTTTACTAAGGCTTCCTAAAGTTTCGGTTCGAAGTTTTAAGACAAAGGTTCTAAACATAGATAGATTTGTAGTTTCTCGTCGTAGAGAGCTAGGTTTCGTTCTTATCGCAGTATTGACCTTAGGCGTATTTATTTACAAGCCCTTAAACTGGTCCTCTAAAATATATGATGATCTCCCTAAAGATAATGAAGTTCGTGAGGCAAGTTTATTTGTCGACAATAGACTCGGTGGGAGCTTACCTCTGGATATAACTCTGAAAAACGATCTAGAATCCGAGTATTGGGTTTCTCCTGAATCTCTAAAAAAGCTGTCGCGTTTAGTTGAGAGAATCCGTGAAGTTCCAGAAGTAGGCAGTGCTCTTTCCATGAGTGACTTCCTTAAGATGACAAATCAAAAAGGTGAGATTCCAGAATCAAAAAAGAAGGTAAAGGAAAAACTCTTTTTATATGGCACCAGTGAGGATAATCCAATCGACTACTATTTAACTCCAAG
>CAZFYV010000306.1:0-4677 GCA_964523195.1 uncultured Pseudobdellovibrionaceae bacterium | reverse complement strand
CGATTAAACAATGTCACATTTGCGCCCGCTTCACCGAGACTCGGGTGACTTCTCAAACTTTTAATCTTTGGTTTTATTTCTTTTCGAACCGGCCAATACATTCGATCTATGACAATATGAGGAACTCCTGTATTTATAAACCAGGCCGCATTCGTTCCCTCCATAAGACCAACATCAAACTCCTGCGGTGCAGGTTCTTTAATAAACATCTCAACTTCAATGGTATTTTCACCAACCTTTTGGGTCTTTATAGGGCCAACATCCGTTTGAATATTTACACTTCCTTCTTTGCCAGTAATCTCTGAACCCACCAAGCCAATGCAACGAGCCGCATTTCCACACATCTCTGCTCGAGATCCATCAGTATTATAAAACTCCCATGCGAAATCAGCTCCCTGATTATCCGCTTCTTTCAAAATAACAACGCCGTCGGACCCAACACCAAACTTCTGTTTCGATACAGATTCTACAAACGCTTGAGAGCCAATTTTATTAAGAAGTTTTTCATGGTCTCCGGAGCGCAGATCAAAAACCACAAAGTCATTCCCAGCTCCCTCAACCTTCCAAAAGTGAATATCTGTATTTGTAATGCCTGAAAAAGGTTCCATTGCTACCTACTTTTCTTCTTCTTTTTCGTTGGGTTTGACTCATCGACAAGTTCCGAACCGGCGTTATCATAGGTGGGTTCCCCTCTACCAATAAACGGAGGTTCGAGTGGAGGCTGGGGATCACCCTTTACTCCACAACCCAATCCCAACAAATTAATCGCTGCTAAAATTATTAAGAATTTCGTTTTATAATTCATAACACAATTCTATTTTAAATCTGCACTTAGGCACAAGTCATAAGTCCACTTGTAATGGTGCCTTTGCTGTCCAGTTAAAGATCGACACCGACGCTTATAATCATTTAAAACAACTTCGCTTTCAGCACCTTTAGATTTTTGAAGTTTCCATTTCCAATAATAGAATTCTGGAAAATTTTGATCCACCGCCTGATGGTTGTCTAATAACTGCTCCGCTAATTCTAGATTATTATTAAAAAAAGCGGACTTAACTCTTACTAAAGAGTAATGAATAGCAAATTCCGCTCTAAGCTCATCAGACAAATTTGATTGAGAAATATACTTGTCCAAATTCTGGTACTCTTTAGTACAAGAAAAATATTGTAGCTCTAACACCTTGATGTTTTTTTCTTTTGGATTGGCAAGCTTCATGTTCTTTATAGTTTCTCCAGCTTTAGAGCATTGCCTTTTTCGCATATAGAGAAGAGTGAGTTGAGTCAGGATAGAAAAATTATCAGCTTCTAGCTTCGCAGCCTTTTCTAAAGAATCTATTGCCTGATCGATATTTTTAAAATAGTCGGCAAAACCTAGCTGATATAACTTATTTGCTTCTTCTGTAAAAAACATATGACTCACTCGACTGAGTAAATCACTTAATTGGGCATTCTCATTTTCAATTTCAATTTGATCTGAAATTAGCTTGATGGCGTTTTTTCTGTCACCCTCAATGATAAGGTCTTGTACTTTCACGTTTAAATCTTTAGAAGGTTTTTCTTCTGCAGATTTAACGTGTATAGAAAATGTTAAGATAACTACTAAAAGCAGGCGCTGCATTGGCCTATTAAAGAACTATCACGGCCTTTGTTCAAAAGAATTTATCAAAACTTGACGCGGCTTACTCCCATTGGCCGGCCCTACCACACCTTCGCTTTCAAAGACCTCTATCATGCGAGCAGCCCGCGGGTAACCGAGACGAAACTTTCTCTGCAACAATGAAGCGCTCACGGTTTTTTGAGTCGAAACCCAACTCAAAACTTCATCATAACGCTCATCGAATTCCTCTTCTTCTCCACCAATGCTATCTCCAGGTCCTCCAGGATCAAATCCTCCCCCACTGCCTTCGAGAGCCTTCATAGCCATCTCGTCGTATTCAGGTTCAGCCTGATCCCCCCAAAAAGACATAATCGAATTAATCTCATCTTCTGTCAGCCAAGGACCGTGATGTCTTTCTGGCTTTGCAACTCCCGGTGCTAAAAACAACATATCCCCTCGGGCCAAAAGTCGCTCAGCACCAGCCTCATCAAGGATAATTCTTGAATCCATTTTACTTGCAACTTTGAAACTAATTCGACCGGGTATATTAGTTTTTATCAACCCCGTTACAACGTCTTTTCTTGGAGACTGCATAGCCAACACTAAGTGGATTCCACTGGCTCTCGCCATTTGAGCCAGTCGCACAACCAACTGCTCCACATTCGATTTATCAACTGCCATCAAGTCACCGAATTCTTCAACCACTACAACGATATAGGGTAGGGGCTCAAAGTAGTAAGTCTCGTTTCCTTTGCGATTATCCTTGAGATGCTCATTATATTCTCTGTGCTCTTCGATCTCTCTCTTTGTAAGGTCTGAGACTATTTCATTGTAGGCTTCAAGACCTCTGGCACCAAATTTAGACATTGAACGATATCGTTTCTCCATCTCCTTAACTGCCCACCTTAAAGCGGTCACAGCTTTTTTAGGCTCACAAATCACAGGCATCATCAAATGAGGTATATCGTTAAATGCAGCCAAGTCGACCTGCTTGGGATCAACCAAAATGAGTTTCAATGTCTTGGGGGAGTGACGAAACAATAAACCTGTAAGAGTAGATACAACAAATACTGATTTTCCAGATCCCGTCGTACCGGCCACGAGCAAATGAGGCATTCGTCTTAAATCGACAACTTTTGGTATGCCATCTGCCTGTCGACCAAGAGCTATGGGGAGTTTAGTTTCCTCATCCCAAAATTTCTTCTCAGCTAAAACATCTTTTAAGAATACCGTTTCTCGATTTTGATTGGACGTTTCAATGCCAACTACATTTCGACCAGGGATAGGAGCAATGATTCTTACGGATTCACTTGAAAGAGCCAAACTCAAATCATCTGCCAGTTCGGTAATTTTAGAAATCTTCACATCGGAACGAGGTCGAAATTCAAACATCGTCACTGCTGGCCCCGGCTTGATACCCGTCACCTCTCCTGAAACAGAAAACTGTGAAAGCTTATCTGTAAGCAGGTGACTTTTACTTTTAATTTCTTTTTCATCCACTTTGTATCGACTAGCAGGGGGGTCATCGAGCATCCCAAGTTCAGGTAGTCTCCAGTTTTCTACTCTTCGCTGGATCTTGGTTTTCATTTTTACCCGTCTACGCTCAATGGGAGCTGGGGGTTCTGAAATTTCATCTTCTTCCGACGCATAAATGACCTCAGGATCATTTTCTTCTGCAAAATCTTCTTCAATCATTTCCTGCGGGAAAAAAGTTTTGTCTTGAACAACTTCATCTTCTGATTCGGTAAAACCAATTGATTTTTGATGTACAATTTCTTCAGGCTCAATAGGCTCTTTTTTCTTTAAAGAAACCGATCCTAAGGATCTCCGTATAACACCAAATAAATTTTGAAACTTCTCTGAAACATTTAGTCTAAAATTAAGGCGGGGCGAATAAGACCACCTCAACTTAATTTGCTTGGCAAAATACTGGATAAAATTAACCGGAAACTTTAAAAAGTACTGAATCGGTTTCTCGGTGTAAAAAACAATCAGAATGAGAGTAAACGACCACATTAAAAGAGCAACACCAGCGAAATTAAATAAGGATTTCAGTCCTTCTGAAACTACCTTACCGATCACTCCACCTAAAAAATAAGATTCAAAAATTTTAGATTCTGGAAAATACAAAGACACCAAAGAAATACCGGTGAGCATTAAAAGGAACGCCCAAACCATCTTATACTTTTTCTCATCGTCTATAAACTTGAAGGAGCGCCACGAAAAACCAAAACAAACTAAGGTAAAAAACCAGGCCCCGACGCCAAAAATCATATACATGATATCTGAGAGGTAACTTCCAAAATATCCACAGTAATTTTTGACTTCTAAGTTATCACCGATGGATTTATTCCATGATGGATCAGCAACATCGTAGCTGCCTAAGGATAGGGCTAAAAACAATCCTATTGTCAGCCATAGCATGCCTTTAATGTCAGCTTTGAATCTTTCAAAGAAGGGCTTCATTTCCCTATTGTAGGACGCATATAAGTCTTTGAAAAGTCTAAGGTTTTCAATACTTGACTTTAGTCAGTTGGAGCTTTAGCATGCCGCAACATATGGCGTCCACGGGTTCTGCTGAAAGGCTTAAAATTAACGAAATTTTCTACTCTATCCAAGGAGAGTCTTCTTGGGCTGGATGGCCTACTGTTTTCGTAAGAACATCTGGCTGCCCGCTAAGGTGCACTTATTGCGATACCAAATACGCCTATTATCAAGGTGAGGAACAATCATTAGAAGATATTCTAAATACTATTGAATCCTATGGTACGAAATATGTTTGCATTACCGGCGGTGAACCTCTGGTTCAAAAACCAAGTTTCAATCTCATGAAGATTTTGTGCGATAAAGGCTTTAATGTTTCTGTTGAAACCAGTGGCGCAATCTATTGTGGTGATGTTGACCCTAGAGTGAAGAAAATTATCGACGTTAAAACCCCCGACAGCGGCGCTTTTGAAAGCTTCAATCAAAAAAATTTAGAGTTCAGTGATGTCAATACTGAATTTAAATTTGTTATATGTTCGGAGCGGGATTTCAATTGGGCAGAGGACTTCTGCACTAAGAACAAATTATTTCAACTT
>CAZFYV010000305.1:0-4704 GCA_964523195.1 uncultured Pseudobdellovibrionaceae bacterium | reverse complement strand
CGTGTTCAAAGTATAATAAACTTTGAACCTCGTTTCAATAAAAAATTATTTTGCAAACGTTAAGATTGAGCAATCAAAACATATAGAGATTTGAGTTGTTGATTTGATAATTAAGTCAGGCTGCAGACTTTTGCGCGAGAGCAATTCGATTAATCACGTAGATGTGATTGTTTCGAATGCGAATGGCTTCCGTTTTTTCCAAACGCTTTAAGGTTCGGTTCAGAGACTCCCTGGCACAACCAAGAAGTTTGGCGATCTGTTCTTGATTAAGAGAGATTTTTGCGGATTCACTTTCAAAAAGTTTAAACTCTTCGTATTGGGATAAAAGATAAAGTAAATCAGAAGTTCTTTTCTCGAGGTCACCCTTAGATATCTTAATTAGATTTTTTCGAGACGATTCGTCAAGCTGTATTACATACTTCAATAGTCTGTTTGAAACACCAGCACTTCTTTCAGTAATGACTCGAAGGTGGTTTTTAGGCAGCTTCAAAAGAAGACCAGGAGTCAAAGACTCATAGTGTATAGATTCATTGTTACCCGTAAAGACCGAACGAATGCCGATCATATCACCACGTTGTTTCAAAGCTACGCAGGTTGAAGTATGGGCCTTAGATTTGGCTGATTCTGAAAGGTAGTTATCAAACTTAGCAAACAAACCAGATTCAATGAAGAAGATGTGGTCTTTAAGTTCACCTTCTTTGATTTTGGTTCCTGGGCCAATTTCAAGTTGATTGGTCTCATCGCAGGGTAGAGTTGAGCATACTTTTAAAGCATCACAAATCATATTCCATTTTTGATTGTTGCATTTATAGCACTTGAGATCTTTAGCCATACTCTGAGTATTATTCGACAGATGAACTAAAAACTCTCAATTAAGATTAAGTTAACAGATCAAGGTTGTTTAAACTCAGTGAAAGTCTGCCGTAATTGAAGGACCTAAATAAAACTACTTAGGTAAAGTGACCAGAGGAAACAGGAGTTAATAGTTTCATTAACTCCAAAATTCAGATTGATACAGGACTATTCTTTAGTACTTCTTTGATCCACTGTTCTCTTGCTCATTCTTTGAGCAAAGGCATAGGCATCCTTAGCACTATATTTTAGTCCCTTTGAAGAAAGGGCGTACTTATAAGCTGATGAAAAATTGTCTAGGGCATTGGGGCCAGAGGCAACAATGTCTTCCGCTGCTTTAAAGGCCTGAGTTACAGAAAGACCTATGTTTCTTTGGCCTCTTAGGTATTCAAAAGTTTTTATAAATGGTTTCGCCATTGGTTCTTCAAACTGTTCGCTGTTTTTAATAAGTCGAACTGCGAAGGCTGAGCAACGAGATGCAGGCATACCCAAAACTCCTCTGGAGCAGAAATCAACGAGCTTTACGAAATCTTCCCGTGCTGCTTTAAAGTTGCCTTTAAATTCGTAACTCAGTTGCCGTGCGATAGCGAGTGAGGTTTTAGCATCTAAGTCTAATTGGGAACTTAAGTAAGTTTTCTTAAATACAGAAAGAAAATTGTCTGATATGTCGTCAGTTGAGTTTGCCAAGGCAAGTCCAACTCGAAGTGCAACCTTTCCACCCATTTCAACCTTATGCATCAGCTCAAAGCCTTTAATAAATCGTTTGGCAGCATTGGAGCAACCTTGAGAGACTTCATCAGCAATTTTTTGAGCCTGACTTTCCGCCAACCCATAATCTTCATTTCTTCTTAAGTATTCCAAAGTCGTCACATATTCTCTCGTTGAGCTGCACTTAAACTCTTCAGTCTCATCATCTTTCGCAAACGAGTTGACGGGAAGAGTAGAAATCACGATCAATGAAAGTAAAATAACTAGGCTTGGTAGAATTGTGATCTTATTCATCATAGTTCCTTTAGAATTTGAATTTCTTCTTCAGGTCTTTAAGTAGCTTTTTACCTTCTTTTTCGACCTTCTTTTTCTGAGAGTTTGTAGCCTTATCTTTTGCTTTATTTATTTTTCCCTTTGTCGCATCGATTTGCTTTTCTTTGTCTTTAAGCGAAACACCTAGCTTTTTCTCAAGACCTTTCAGCTGCGCATCCAGTTTGTCTTTTTGACCTTTAATTTTGCCGTCGACAAGCTTTTTAATTTTATCTCGAGCTTTCTTAATTTGCAGATCGAGCTGCTTTTTAAGGGCATTTTGCAAAGCCTTTCCGAGGCCAGATCGCATTCTTAAGTTGAATTTTTCAAATGATCCAGTAACTCGGGTTCGAAGGTCAAACTTTGGAAGGTCCTTAGCCACACCATCGAGGACATCTTGTAATACTTTTGACTTAGCCGTCTTCTCATAGGCGATATTTGAAAAAACGGTCGTGGCGTCAAGGTTAATAGTTTGTCCTTTAAGGGTCCCTTTGGCCGTAGTTTGCGAGTCTGCTGAGTTGAGAGCAAATTTAACGTCTTCGGAGTCAGAAAGTACCATTCCAGAGACTGGAACTTTTTGTACAAACAGATCTAAGTATTCAACGGGTTCATCTGTTGTATGGTCAATGGTGACCTTGGCCTTTACTCCAAATATTTTTTGTTTTGGAAAGTCGCCAGCCACTTCTACAATGGCGGGTTTTCCTAGAAGAGCGGGGTTACTAGTAAAGTCCTTAAGGCTACCACTTAAATCACCTGATAAATCAGAATCAGTAGATTTAGATGAAATAGTTCCCTTTTTTAACCAGAATAGGGGATAGGATTTTTTAGTCGCAAATGTATAAGTCTTACCCAGTGCTCTTTGCCTTGGTGTCAGTTGTTCTGCTTTGGCCTCTGCTTTTTCTTCTTTAGACTTTTTGGGTGGCATATATTCCCGAGCCATATTCATCCACTTTTGAAGGTCACCCATTTTGTTTAATACGAGCTTAGCAAAAAGCATCTGGGTGATGTTTTGAGAGTCAAGTTTTGGAATTTTGAGGCGTTTTTCAATGTCATCGATGTCCTTCTGAACCATTTTCTCTAAATCTTTAAAGGCGGCTTTATAAGTCTTCATATCCTTATCAAAGTCTTTGCCAGCTGACTTAACATCTTTGAGTTTTGTATCAGCCTCTTTGATCACTGCTTTAAATTGTTTGATAGAATTCTGAACTTCCTTAGGATTTTTAAACTTGTCAGTTTTTATACCTTTAAATTTAGTTTCTAAAGCTTTTAGGTCTTCATTCTTGGGTAACTTTTTGATTCGCTCCTGCCAAGCTTTCTCTTTTACCTTTAGTTCGTCTTCAAGTTCCTTAAGTCTGCCCGAAGACTTGAGATCATTCTCAATATTTTTAACCTGATCTTCTGGTTTAACTCCGCCAAGAATTCGAGCCGTATCTCCTAGAATATTGCCGTCATACTCTTCAGCCGTAGCTTCGAGTGCAGCATCTGAGAGTTGTTGTCCAGCGGCCTGTGCAGTTTTACTTTTCGGTAAAACTCGTCCTTCGCTAGATCGTTCGCTTCCAATCTGAATATTGGAGACTTCTGAGTTTTCAACGACGAATTTCGCTCTAAGAAGGGCGTCCCATGAAAGATCGAACTTTATTTTCCCAACTTCAATTGAATTGTGAGTAGGTTTATTGCGATCAGTGACTTCGAGGTCGTTAAGCATGAAGCTAGCTCCCCAAAAGCTTAAGTTGACAGAGCCAACGTTAATTTCAGCACGGTAGGAGTAGAGCCCAGCTATCTCAATAATTCGTTTTACGTGACTATCTAAAAAGAAAAATGTGTAAAGGTAGATAAGCACACCCACTAGAATCATAGGTATTATGGCCTCTATTCTAATAGGTCCCTTTTTCTTTATTGGCTTTGTGGAATCTTTATCTGCGGTCATATTTTTGCCTTAGTTATAGAGAGAGTCGTATTTGTAGTACCATTTATAAAATGAAGTCGCTTTGATCGCTTTCCACAATTTTGTTTGTTTGAAGCGTTCAACAACTGTCTTGCGATATTTCTCAATGAGTATCCGAGCAAGCACATAAACAAACGGACTTAGAATGACCGAGATGACCAATGCTCCCATAACGATGGAGTTGTTGAATCGAGTAAAGGGAATGATCGGCATATTGTAGAGTGCAGTGAAAAGACCTTGTAGGGCTTCCATTTCAAGTACGCCTCGCCCAACCCAATTAAAAAGTGGGTCGAGTAAAAAGGCGATAAACTTGAAGAAGAATGCGGAAACAAATGCTGCACCAATTTGAATTCTAAAGAGAAACAACACAGCGATCACTAATACAGTTGTCAGGGAAAAGGACGGTGTCATTCCTAGAATAAATCCGCAGGCAACTCCTGAAGCAAGTTGTCCTGTAGCCGTGTCTGAGTTGAGTAACTTAATAAATTGAAAGATCTGCTTGAGTATTAATCCCATGTCTCCTCCGTCTTTAAAGACTAACGATTTATGGTCTAAGCATCAGTCAAAAAAGCCTAATAGCGCATCTTGTCAGTCGCTCAAAACTGATAACTAAACTGGAGTCTGAATATAAGAAATCACTCAGTTTTTTTGATTCCTTGTTGATTGTTCGATGGCCCCGGCCTAACGTAAGGGCATGCTTTTGGAGTCTTTGTTTTGGGTCTACATCATTGCCCTTTTATTTCTAGTCGTGACTAAGTTTCGTTCAAGAGACTTCTTTGAAAGCTTGCCTTCATTGTTTTGGGGATTGACCATTCTAATCCCTTTTTGGATTCAGAAAGATAGCTTCGCGCCTGATCACATTAATGTTCAGGGGTTTAGTTTACTTGGGG
>CAZFYV010000304.1:0-4723 GCA_964523195.1 uncultured Pseudobdellovibrionaceae bacterium | reverse complement strand
AATCATCAAAGAAATTCCGATGATTGACCAATAAATTGAAAGCGACATTTGAACGAGCGACGACTGGTACAATTCATCAAACTCAAAGGGAACTCCAGCAAAATGATGAACAGCTCTAGCTAATACACCGTTTAACCAATAAAAGTACAATAAACCGAGACCAATACCTATCTGTTTTGGAGTAATGGATGTGAAAGATTTTAACCTTAAAAGCCATACCGGAATCACCATCATGCAAAATAAATGAGTGAGCTCTAAGGGGTTAAGAATTGGAATATAAGGAAGCGGAGTCGCTTTTCCAGAAGAGCTCCAATTAGAAACCATCAACCAAAATAAAACAAATCCTAGTAATACTCCGACACCTTCTTTTAGATAATCTTTCATATACCTAGCGAAGGGCCACTTGATTTTATGCCCAACAACTAAAACAAAGCAGGCCAGCCCAGCAGGGATAAGTCCGTATACAGAGAAGCTCCAGGCGCGTCCCTCTATATCAGCTTGCTCGATTAACCAGCTCGCTTCATTACTGAATACGATAGCGAAGATCCAAAATATCAAAGCATGACCTGATCGTCTTAACCATTGAACGGTATCTTCTGACGAATCACTTATTTTCAAAATTAAATAATAGGCAAGGATGATAAGCGGCCACACATAATATCCACCGTAGGCAAATGGATGTGTGGATAAACCTGTTCGAAATGTGTGTATCACGACAAAAATTATGGCTACATAGGACATTCTTGTCAGGTATATCCACTTTAACTTCCTACCCAGTGCTGCAAGTAATGTGGATAACCCCAAAAGATAAAGTGAAGAAAACCCTGCGACATATCGGCTTGGAAAACTAGATAGTGTTTCGGTAGAAGGCTTATTAACAGCCCACCAATAGGTAAAGTGGGTTTCGAATTGATGATACCCAGCTTGGATCCACCACCAACTTCCAAAAACAAAAAACGTTGGAACGAGAAAGCGTTCAAACTTAAAAAGTTTATCTTTATTATTAAACCCAAAGTAACTACAGATATAGAAGCCAAGAGCAACTAACATCGCCCCTAAGTAGTAACTGTTAAGAAACGGATACTGACTCAATGAAGACGAAGCTCCAACAAAGAAGGCGAGACTAGCAAACAAGATCAGTGCGGTCGCAAACAATCTTCCAAGAGTTTTATTTTGCCTGAGACTGAGCCAATAGATTCCAGCAGCCTCTATAGCCCAAACTGCTGAAGTGATCTTACCTTCAAAGGCTAATGGAATAGTCACTGTGGCAAATACAACACCAAGGGACAAAAAGGCTTCGAAAATCAATCGATAATTGGTATTGGACCTCGTATAGAGCCAACGCCCTAGTAACATATAAAACAAAGACAGGGCCAGGGCGGTATATGCCAAACCAAATTCAATATTAGAGATTATTTTTGCCTGAAGACCGAAAAAGATAACTGAGTTACCAAATACAAGGGTTCCATCTACAAAGCCCTTAAGCTTTGGAACAGTATTTTTAGCAAAAAGAATAGGTACAGCAACGTAAACTAAAAAGTAAAAGACGATAAAGGGTTCGGTGGACCAAAAGTCATCAGGGCTATACTTAAAAACACCCCATAGCGAAGAAATAATATATGTAAAAGCAAAACCAATGAGATTTAGTAATCTCCAAGCCTTGCGATAGGATACTCCCACAATAATTAAATTGAGAATTGCGTAATAAGAAAATAGAACCACATGACTTCCCTGCCCAGTTGAAGCCAAAAGTGGAGCAAGAAATCCACCAACAACTCCTAAGCTAGCAAGCGACATTGAGTTTTGTAGAACCGCCATGAGAATTGCTGTACCAGCAAGCAGGATCATTATTCCAAGGGCTGCAAGTGCTGGTATCAAACTATAAATCTGAAAGGCAGCGAAAGTCGTAATAAATAAAACACCTACCCCACCGCCTTGAACAGCTAGGGCATAACCTGGTTTCTTATCTCTGAGTCGCCAGCCAAATTGAGTTAGAATGATTCCACCTAGTGCTACAGCACTCAATCGAAGCTCGATCGGCAGTATTCCTTGGTCAGAAGCATACTTAACTAAAAATGCGACTCCGAAAAAAAGTACAATCACTCCAACCTTGGCTACTGTATTGCCTTTAGTAAAATAGTCTTTAATCGCAGTAATGACTCGGCCAAAGAAAACTTCAATTGCATTTGGTTCAGATGGTTTGGTTTGAGAGTGTGGAGTCTTTACAGGAGCAATGGGTTGAGTGTCGGCTAAATCTTTATCAGTTGTTTTCTGATCAAGGATCTTAGTCTCACTACCTGGAATACTCTCTTGAGAACGAGTTACATTTTCCGCTGAAGGAGTAGTATCTGATTTAATAGGACTTGTGGTTTGCGGTTCCTGAGTGTCTTTGATGGGCAGTTCTGTTGATTGCAGCTTTTCTTCGAGAGCGTTAATTTTGTTACGCATAATTACGATCTGCTCAGCAAAGTCATCTCGCATCCTACGAAGCTTATTATTGAAGTTATTTACAATCAGGGCCAGCGATACCACGCCACCTATTAAGAGAATAAAGAACATATAAAATGTTCTCTTATTTCAGGGATATAGGGTATTTGTTTAGTTCCTCTATAAGACCTAAGTATTGGTAATTACACAATAAATATAGCCAAAGGCGCCATGACCAAAACTATTTTGAATAGGAGCTAAAATGAAGCGCAACTTTCATGGAAGTTATATGTTCCTAAGGTGAAGTCCAGTGGGGAGACTCGGCTTCGGGGTAATCAGCATTTTGGTCGCAAACAATGGGGGAACAATGCGATCACTTTTACTAACACTTCTTTTATTCAACCTAGCCTGTTCTGAATCGGGGCTAAATCAAGAAACACTCAATCAACTCAACCTAAACTCAGAAGGACAAATTAATGAGTCAGCAGATTTTGTAGATACTGCTGCCAACAATATACCTTTAAGTCAGAACAAACTGTTATCACACTGCCAAGAGTCTGGATCGACAAACTTTGACCCAACAAATCTTGCCTATCTGACTGATCCGAATCAGCAATTTAAATATCAACTCAATAGACGCTATGGCAATCACGACAACGATGCAGATGGAGTTGTGGATGTAGACGCCAATGGCGACGGAATAGGAGATGTTGATAACTTTAGAAACCGAAGAGTGTTTGATATTTTTTACCATAAAGGTGGAGGGAAAAGGCCATTAGTGATCCATTTTCACGGTGGTGGATTTGCAGCGGGAGATAAATGTTTAAGCTACAATTATAGAAAGATGCCCATCAAAGAAATTCTAAATTCTGGAGGCGCATTTATGACGGTTAACTATCGTTTACTAGGCTACTATGACAATCGCAATCAAGCTGTAGTTTATGAGACAAACAAAGGTCTTATTACCGCATTGAAAGACGGAAAAAGACTTATTCAGTTTATCCGCTCCAAAGCGAGTACCTACAATATTGATAAAAATAAAATTCTCGTCATTGGAGAGTCTGCAGGAGCAGGGATCGCTCTTTGGAATGCACTCAACGATGATGCTAGAGATCCCAAATCTTCAAGCCAGGTAGCAAGACAATCGAGCAAGCCCAATGCGGTGATGGCAATCGGCGCTCAAGCTACCTATGACTTTGCAAGGTGGGAAACCGATATTTTTCATCAAGGATCAAACCATATGTTCACAAGATGGAGATATGCCCAATACTCGGTGAACCAAAATGGCTAATTTACCAATTATGACTTTCCTGATTGCAACTATCGAAACTATCAAAATGAACTTATAGATTGCCAAGATCCACAAAGACCCCTTCCGCAAGCTATAGTTGATTATTACAATCCAACTTCTGGCTTCAAGGTTGCTCTTGGATATTCTGGAGTAGGTGAACCAGCCGCTGAACCTGATACACCACTCTATCAACAGTATTTGGACGAGACGGAAAAATATAGAGCAAAAGTCGATATGCTATCCATGTTCTCCTCTGATGATCCCGTTATGTACATTGAAGAACTCGATAACCCAGACAATGTTTCGGTTCCAACAACAGGAGTCATCTTCCACAGTAAATTTCATGCAATCGCTTTGAATTATATGGCGAACTACTTTGGTATTAAAAATCAGCTACAGATTGGATATCAACGTGGACTCGACCAACGAAACCTTAGATTCAAATTCATGAACGCACATATTCTTTCGAAATAAAAAAAGGGCAGTAGAAATTACTGCCCTTATAAAACTCAGTTTTAAATCGATCTTACCAAGTCATAAAAAGGTGGCGAGCACTATCGGCACCTGACTCCTGAATAAACTGATCTGTATAAAAGACCTCTTGCTTTCCGGACTCACTTACAAATGAAACTGACTTCATAAACCAAGATTTAGGCCATTCACCAAGAGCAAATTTTAACCTATAGATCGTTCCTGGAGTTGAATCATAGGCAAACTCCCCTGATTCAGCCGTCTCTTTAGTTAACAAATTAACTGGTATTTTAATCGCATTCATTTTAGCTAAATTTTCGCCGTTAAAACTACATGGAGTTTCAACTTCGAACTGAGGCTTCTGTCCCGAAACAGCCATACCGTCCGCTTCAAAAGTAATTTTGACTTTGTCGTAAACAAGACAAGATAGGGAGTTTTTTCCTTGAGAGTCTTTTTCCATAAACTGGTTAAACTGCAATTCAGTCATAGCTGAGGATTTCGCAATGACTGCACCTTCAAGAAATTGATCTTTAA
>CAZFYV010000303.1:0-4767 GCA_964523195.1 uncultured Pseudobdellovibrionaceae bacterium | reverse complement strand
TGATTAATTCGGGTATCCATTCCCACTCCCTTATTTCTATGGATATGCTTCCCGAAGTTTTAACTTTTTGCAATTTTTTTTAGTAACTTAGCTCAATTAATCAAACATTCCCGTTTAATTTTGCACCGCAGTTCTCAAGCGAGAATAGTCAGGCTGTACATGTTCTCTCAATAAAGAGAATTTGAATGTCTCAGCGTGGGCATCTTGCCTAGATTTTGCAGTAAACTCGAATCGAAAATTTCCGCGACCATCATTGTCGACCAATGACATGTGACGTAAAGTTCCCATATACGATTCGCCTAGGTTTATCTTTCTGCCCGAGGAATCATAGGTTCTCACTGGAGTAAGCATAAGTGACCTTCCTACTTGAGAGGAAGATTGTCCTTTAATCATCGGAGAATTGATCGTTACTAATTCTTCTGTGCCATTCTTTCTTTCGACTCTCATAAACGCGCGCAAAGATCCTTCACCGTTAACCACAGCACTAGATTTCATTGTGAGTTGAGTAAATTGAGGTAGCTCGCGTCTTGTTTGCCCTAACAGATAAAGCTCTGTGTTTCTAGCAACATTGTACCAAGCCCAGTAAGCTCCGTTAAATGGATACGCACTTGTTGGCTTAGCAAGATAAATATGACCTCGAGTATGTCTATCTACAACAAAGGCTTTTCCTTGAGTCGCAGACTTTTCTATCAACTTTACTACTCTAACTCGGCATCCACCATCTGCATCCATACAAGTGACTTTAACTGTAAAATCGTCAGGACAATCAGCAGTCGGATTTAAATAAGCCACACGGCTTTCATTCAGGGCGCCTGTATAAATATATTCAGTAGCAACTTTTCCGTTTGATGAGTTCCAAATTAAAAACTGAACTTTTAATCTGTTTGAACCGAGTCCTTTAATAACTTTGAACTGATGGAGCTTTCTTGCTAAAGCGAGGTCGGCAGTCTGATCTCTTTCCGACTCTCTAGAGTCCATATCAGCAACTAAGAGAGATAAAAGGTTATCTTGACCAGCTCCTGTATAGAATAGACCAGATCGATCTTTAGCTCCTGTGTAACTTGAATCATTCATGGCAAAGAGTTCATCAGGCAAAAGGTTAGAAGGACTCATAAGTTCAGGGCTAACAGGTGCATTATAGTTGTCTTCAACGATAATAGGCCTATCACCAGGAATTCTTCTAGAACCGGTTTCAAATTGATCTTCAATAAGGTCTATAAGATTTCTGTCTTCTTCACTACCTGACGTCAGTTTAGAGTCATCAGTAGTCGCAACTCCGTTATCTTGAGCTGGTTCAACAGCAGCTTGAGTTTCGGCAGGCGACTCCGTTGTCGGCTTAGTGTTAATCTCAGGCTTTTTTCCCTTTTTCCCACAAGCTACTAAACTCAAAGAAAGTACTAATGACAAAAAAATCACAGCAGATTTCCGAGAATTATTTAACAAACCCATTATATAGACCTCCGGTATTAGCTTCTATAGAGCAATTCAAAGGCCAGGTAAAAACAAGGTACCGACTTCTACCTCTGTAAGCTTTACAAGGAGGTAACAAATATCGGGTCTAAATAGGTGAAATTACTTTGATAGAACTGACTAATATAACTCAGAGGTCTTAGACAAAAAATCAGTGGCATATTGATTCTCTCGAAGCCAATTTCTCCAAGTTTTGTAATTGGGGCAATGGGTTTCAACCAGAGACCAGAATAGTTTAGAGTGGTTGGGCTGATCAAGATGTGCAACTTCGTGAACAACAACGTAATCCAGTGCTTGAGCCGGCACTGACATCAATTTCCAATTGATACTGATATTACCCTCCGAGGAGCAGGAACCCCACAAGGTTTTCTGACTTCGCAATGAAAGCTTGTTGGGCTTAAGACACATACTTTCTGAAATGGCGTTTACTCTTTTGGGTATATAAATCTCAGCTGCATTTTTATAAAATTTGCGAATCGCCTGTCGAGCAAGTGGCTTATACTCTGCTTGCAACCTACTCCCAGCAATAAACTCCTCAGGTGCTTCCAGTGTTAGAGTGTTTCCGGCAAATCCAAAATCAAGCTTCTTCTTCTCCCAAATGCGAATATTTAAGGGGTAATCTTTGCCAAGAAAAGAAAACTTCTCACCAATATGATAAACTTTTTCAGGGTGCTTAGCTCTGATAAGTTGATAGCTAGTCTGACTGGCAAAGACCCAATTCTTGTGCATTTCCAAAAACCCAAGAATTTCATCTTGCGAATACTTCTTTGCACAAGAGATTTTTATCATTCCCGAAGGCTTTATTTGAGCAGACAATGATTTCCGCGGAACTCTGTCAACTTGAACGGGAAAAGTATAGAAGGAGAGTTCTTCTTTTTCTTGGCCCTCCACAGCTTTCACTTTTTGATAGCTTTTCTTCTTTGGTGTAGGTACAAAGTTTTTAAAAAGTGTAAGTTGCTCAAACATATATAATAATTCACATAATCTTATTGAAGTTTCAAGTAAAGAGGGCCAAGAATTGACTGGCGATTTCGAATCACTAATACCCGAATCCATTTTGACTTCAGTAGAAGCAGCCAAACTTTTCACTACAGGTGAAATTAGACAGCTTAATTCATATGAGAACAGAGTTTTCGAAATTCCACTGGAAGTGACTCCTCTTTCAGCAGTTGAAGACAAATCAGTTATCGTAAAGTTTTACCGACCTAAACGCTGGGACCGCGCTGCTATAAAGGCAGAACACAATTTCATCGATGATCTAAACGACCACGGAATGCCTGCTGTCGGTCCATTCAAACTTTATTCTGAAGACTCAATTTTAGAACATGATGGTTTTCTAGTAAGTATATTTCCTAAAATTAGAGGTCGAATGCCTCAGGAATTTCTTGAAGGCGACCTTAGACAGGTTGGTCGTCGCCTAGCACTTTTGCACAATGTTGGAAGTCAGTCGGTAGCAGAAGATCGATTAGACTTCGATGCTGAAGAATATGGCTGGAAATCTTTAGAGCGACTCAGACAGTGGATTGAACCAAGTTTAATTCACGATTACGTACAAGTTGCCGAAGAAATCCTTGAATCCATCGAAGAAGATCTCGAGCAAGAAAACTATTTAAGGATTCATGGTGATTGTCACAGAGGAAACCTCCTGCAGATCGAAAAAGAGTTTTTCTTTGTTGATTTTGACGACTTTTGCAACGGTCCCGCTGTTCAAGATCTTTGGATGCTCGCTCTTGGTGAAGACAAGGAAAAAGACCTTGATGAACTTTTGGAAGGTTATACCGAGTTGAGGAGTTTCGACAATGCCAGTCTTTCTCTCATTCCCGGCCTACAGGGACTTCGAATAATCATGTATGCCGGATGGATTGCCGCAAGGTGGCATGACCCCTTCTTTAAACAAATCTTCCCTCAGTTTACCAGTTACAATTATTGGGCAGATGAACTGGCTGCATTGCGAACCTGTGCCCAAAATCTTTAAAACAAAGCAACATTACTCTTTGCGTTAAGTGCTTGAACTCTTGCCCAAATATTTGCACTTAGCTAAGTTACCTATGGCCAGGTCCATACAATAGGTTCTCGTGAACCCCGTCAGGTCCGGAAGGAAGCAGCGGCAACTTGAAACTATGTGATGTGGGTCGCCTGGCCACTTTTTTTTAAGAGGCATAAGTGGCTTACCAGGTCATCGCCAGAAAGTGGCGACCACAATCATTCGATCAATTGGTGGGGCAAGATCATATAGCCCAAACGTTGATTAATGCCCTCAAGAGTTCTCGATTACCTCATGCACTTTTGTTTACCGGACCAAGAGGTACAGGAAAAACTTCAAGTGCAAGAATTCTAGCTAAAAGCTTACGTTGTCCAAACGCCGTTGACTTTGTTCCGTGCAATACATGTTCGGAGTGTAATGATATTGGTGCCGGGCGAAGCCTAGATGTAATTGAAATCGATGGAGCAAGTAACAATGGTGTCGATGCGATTAGAGAACTTCGCGAAACCGTTGGCTATATGCCATCTTCTGGGAAGAACAAGGTTTACATTGTCGATGAAGTTCATATGTTATCAACCAGTGCCTTTAATGCTTTATTAAAAACATTAGAGGAACCACCGTCACACGTGACATTTGTTCTTGCCACGACTGAAATTCAAAAAATACCGAATACAATTCTTTCTCGCTGTCAGCGTTTTGATTTTAGAACCATCTCTACTAGAAATATTGTCGACCGACTCAAAGAGATTTGTGATGCCGATGGAGTAAATGTCGAAGTTGATGCACTTTGGGCTGTAGCAAGACAAGCTGGTGGATCCATGCGTGATAGCCAAAGCTTACTTGATCAAGTTATCACATTTTGTTCTGGTGAAGTAACGCTCGATGCAGTTATAAGAGTTCTTGGTCTGACTGATCGAACTTTACTCATTAATACACTCCATGCACTTGTAGAAAGAAATGAGCAAGCTGCTATAGAAACTGCACAATCTATTTTTCAATCAGGCAGCGACCCCAAGGTTTTCATCCAA
Organism: uncultured Pseudobdellovibrionaceae bacterium; assembly: GCA_964523195.1. GTDB lineage: Bacteria > Bdellovibrionota > Bdellovibrionia > Bdellovibrionales > JAGQZY01 > JAUHWN01. The sequence continues at coordinate 285 of CAZFYV010000303.1, read as the reverse complement.
GATCTTCTCGAGGAAATAAGAAACTTACTGTTCGTTAAAATCGGAAAAGAGAGCGCTCAACTCGTTGATCTTCCTGAATCAGAACTGAATGAGCTAACTGAGCTTTCTGAAAAACTTGGAGATCATGATATTCATTTATTGTTTGATATGACTCTTAAAGGATCCACCGACATCCATAGAAGTCAGGATCCTCGCATTGTTCTTGAAATGCTGTTGCTACGAATGGTTTCTGCTCCACGAATTGTTGGAATCCAGCAGATTCAAGGTGGATTCAGCTCTTCAGGG
>CAZFYV010000302.1:0-4782 GCA_964523195.1 uncultured Pseudobdellovibrionaceae bacterium | reverse complement strand
GTAATATAAATTTTCATTTGAAAATCACTAGTTCATCAATTGATTTATTGAGCTCAGCAATCTTTTTCTCTCTTCGGTGCTTGATTAAATTCTCTAGTTCTTCACGGTGACGAGCCTGAATGTTTTTTATCTCATCTCTCTGAGCACGCTGCATATCATCCATTTGAGTTTGATACTTAATCTCCCTGGATTCTTTCATCATCTCAGTTTGGCGTTCCCGTGTACTTAACACTTTCTTATGATTATTCTGAACGTTTCGCAATTCTTTTTGATGGTCGTCCTGCATCTTAACTATTTTTTCCTGGTATTTTTCGTGAACTCTAGCCAATTGCTCATTCTGCTTTTGACTAATCTCCGACACTCGGGCCTCTAGAGAGGAAATGAGTTGTTCCTTTTCCATTTTATTGGAGCGCTGCAGTTCATCCAAAGCCTCTTGATGATTTGCTTTCATAGTCTCTTTAGATTGATCGAAATTTTCTTTTAAGCGCCTCTGCTGAGTTTCATACTGACGTTTGAGGCTTTCATATCGAGCCTTTTCTTCGGATCTCAGAGTGCTCATATCGGTGTTGAACTTTTGTTCTCGTTTAATGCTTTCAATCTTATACTGAGCTTCAGTATCCGCCATTTTATTCAAGTAGAAGCGATTGTTATTGGCATTTAGCTTTTCACTCTCTTTGCGAATTTGATTAATCTCACTAGCATTGCGCTCATTGCTACTATCTAAGGCGATTCTGCGTTGCTCTTGAAGGTTCTCAATATTTTCTTGAAGTGCGGCTTTAAGGTTGTTCGTTTGTTTAGAGAACTTCCTTTCCATATCTATACGCTGTTTGATTTTAGCTCGCTCTAAATCTCGAACATCTCGCTCTAAAGACTCAATTTTGTTGTTATTCCGCTCCCCGACATCAGCAGCTAATCCCTGTTGAGAAGCACGATTTTTCTCATGCAGTTCTTCAGAAAGCCTTGCATACTCGTCTCTATTTTCACCCAAAGACTTTTGATACTCTTTTCTTTGGTACTCGAGCATGTCCTGATAGGTTTCATCTTGTTCTTTTCGCATTTGGTAACTTTGATCTCTCAGCTTCTCAACGGTTTCGTCATATTTTCGATTGAGACCATCAATTTTTCGATCTTTATCAGCCCTCATGCGGTCGTAATCTTTACGCATGGTGAAGACCTTTTGTCTACGGTCCTCTTGAACACGACTTAACTCTTCAAGGTGAGCTTCACTCAGCTTTGTACGCAGTTCTTTGAATCCCTTTTGGTGTTCAGTTTTGTTCCTAACACTCATTTCTGCCAGAGCTCTATCTTTGTTTTCTAGGGCATCGGCATGATCATCTTTTAGTTTTTGAACTCTGTAGGAGTGGTTTTTCTCCATCGCTTCTTTTTGTTGCCTAGATTGTAAAAGAAGACTTCTTTCACGATCGAAAGACTCAGAATTCCCTTTTCGGAGCTTGTTATTGTAGAAGCTTTTAATCTCGTTGATATCTTCTTGATATTCCATGTCTCGCTTGGTTATGGCATTTTTGCTTTTTTCACGCATCTCTTCCATTTTACTGTCGTGTTGCTCTTGAAGCTTTTCGATAGACGTGGCATGGGATTGATTGACTCTTTGAAGTTCTTTGCGGTGCTTTTTTACGAGTTCTTCCTCGCGCTCTTTGTAATTTTCGCGAGCTTTTCGTATTTGTTCATCTGCATTACTTCGGTCTGACGAAGAAATACTAGACATAGTTCCTCCATGAAATCACTGAAAGGCATCCTACCTTTATTAGATTTTAGCATATCTGAGTAACTATGGGCCCAAGATGTCTATATAATGAACAAATCAGGATTATGGTCCACTACTATTTGTCGAGGTAATTTTTTTCATAGAAGAGCTTGCGCATACGACGCTCGTCTAGGCGGTTTTGTCTTTGCCTTTCAAGTCGCCGCCTTTTGATTTCGGTGTCAGATGCGATCTGTCTTTCGATTAAGGCTTCTCTCACTCCAGATGAAAAGTTAGCCGCATATTTCCATCTATTGATGAAGCTATTCACTTTGACTAAAAACTCTTGCCGAGGAAGCTCAGTAATTTGAGCCATCCGGGTTAAAAAGTCCTTCAGTAGTATTGGATCTGGTAAACCAGAGTCTGAGACTCCACTTTTCGTGACTGGACCCAACCAAGCTCTAAGGCCTGGTCTCAACTTAAGGGATTTATCAAAGTTTCTACCAGCGATTGAAAGATTCCCTTCAACACTCTCGAAGTAATATCTATCGTCTTGACTGTAAACCCACGATTCCCCGTTTTGAATTACGGCATTTCCATAGTCAGTGAGTACCTTGTAGATACCTCGAGTCTTAAAAAAGGCGTGCCCTTGAAGCACCTTCATTTCTGTCGAGGACAACAGTACAACCGCAGAGTCTTTTACTAGAGTTACTTGGGTTTCGGGGTTTGCACTAATCACTGTTTTAGTTTCACTATGTCCAAGGAGAGCACAGGGAAATTCACTATTAATAAGGCAGCCTAAAGGAGACTCAGCAACTGGTTTGTAACTCTGTAAATTTAGGTACTCAGAGTCCGCAGCTTCAACCCTAACTTCGATGGAAAAAGCGAGTACAAAGGCAAAAAGCGTCTGCATTCTCATGCTTCGACCTTAGCTAAAAGGCCCTGAGCCTCGATGAGCAGTTCATTATTTTTGAATTGCTTCAGAATTGTTCTATAGATTTTTGCGGCTTCTTGGGAGCGCTCTTGGATTTCCAAAATGGCACCTAGTCTGAGCAAGACATACCCTGTTAGCTCATGTTCTGGGTAATGCCTGACCATTTTGTTAACTATTTCAATGCAGTCCTCATATTTACCTTCTTGAAATGAGCTTTCAGCACTCAAAAAGTGAGCTTCAATCGTATGAATCGAGCCATCATGCAAATTTACAACCGATTGAAAATAGTTTTTTGCCAGTCCATAGCGGCCGATGTTAAAGCTTTCTTTTCCTTTTCTCATGAGTCTTTGACTTGGAGACTCACCAATTTCTAAGGGCGGAAAGCGCATGGTTAAACTTGCTAAGTTTCTTAAAGGATATCCACTCTCAGGCTTCTTTCCACGGGCTCTCATGGCCTCTGGCAAGTACTGAGCTACTGTTTGTTTGAATTCGCGATAATCACTGCGCAAGAGATAAGTTTTTAGTTTCTCAGCTTCATAACTTTTGTTGAGCTTTTGGTATTTGAGCTCAACGGTACGACGCCCAGAATAGTGATTTTTGATCACCGAATAGAAGTAGGTCATACCTAAACAAATTGAAAGCATATAAATAGCAAAAACATTAGACTTCATTGTTTTATAGATCGGAAAAGTTGAGTAATTTGTTGAATTAACAGGATTATGGTCTAGCGACTCGATATGAAACGCCAAATCGGCTCCTAGGGCCTCCCCTGGCCATCTCTAGTCAACTGATTTTTTTCGCGCAAAAACTGGCACAGGGACCAAACACTTTTTTTAAAATTAACAAAAAAAAAATTCCGTCTTGACGAATTTTTAGAAGCGGTTTTAATTTGTATTCCCAAAATTGATGACCCTGGAGTGATATGTGAATAAGGCTCAGTTGATCGAGAAAGTTGCCAAAGCTACAAAGTTGACCAAAGTTCAATCTGAAGCTGTGATCGACGCAACCCTTAGAACAATTCAAGGCGCCGTATCTAAAGGCGATGATGTGAAGCTGGTTGGTTTTGGGACTTTCAGCAGAGCTCAAAGAGCCGCTCGTACAGGTCACAATCCTAAAACGGGAAAACGTGTTGATATTCCTTCGATGCGTGTTCCCAAGTTCAAACCGGGTAAAGATTTCAGGGAATCAGTAAAGTAGCCCCATTTTCAATTTTTGTTCATCTATAGTTAGACAGGTTTTGAGCTCTTAAACGAATCTCACCGAATTCTCGTGCGAGTTTGATGCCCCCAGGACTAGCCATTGCCCTTCGATTTCGAATGCTAGAATTCAATGCTGAGGCCTCTACTCCCAACTTCTTATAGGCAGCATCGAGTTGCCGAATAAGATTAGGGTAAGCTTTGTTTCGATCAGCACCTTTCTTAATCTCCCGTATCTCACCAGAATAGGCCTGGCGCTTTTTCACTTCCCAGCCTCTATAGTATTTAGACCATCTGGACGGGCTTTTGCGCAGAGACCTAGAGTTTTTAACAAGGTCCTTAGAAAGCTTTTCGAGGCGGCTTGAAGTATAAAAGAGAGCCTTTCGTTCTCTTTGCTGGGTAAAAGAAATCTGTTTAAGATGAGCTCTCAACCTTTTACGGAACGAGGAGTTTTTCGAACCATAGAAGAAATTTGCTTTGCGCTGGATATTACCGAATTGTGCAGTAACGAGATAGTCGCCCTCGGTAAGACGCAGATCATTCAGAGATAGCTCGATCTGTTTACTGGGATCATGCTTATAAGAAAGTATTCGGAAATAACTGGTAGCGTCAAGGATCTGACCCGATTCTCCCAGTATTTCTATCTTTAAGGGCATTCCGCGTGTGGCCGAAATTTCAAAGCTTAAACTTGCTCGTTTTATCGAAGACATCCTTCGCCTTTTAATCGCTAAGCTTTTGGCCACAAGACGTACAGGCTTCACTCTATTTGGTGTTGGTCTTGGTGATTCAATCTTTGGAGTGGGCTTGACCTCAACTATATTTTCACGAGTATTTGTCCCTTCCGTTTCGACAGCTGTTTCTTGATTGTCTTCTTCAAAGTTTTCTATTTCTTGGTTGGTATCTGTAGGATTGTCGGAATCAAAACCTGTATCGTAGACGACCTCTTCTCC
>CAZFYV010000301.1:0-4787 GCA_964523195.1 uncultured Pseudobdellovibrionaceae bacterium | reverse complement strand
CCCACCTGCATTTGGTCCCGATAGGAGTAAAATTCGTTTTTCAGAATTTAGTGTGACTACATTTTCGATAACTTCTTCTGTCGAAAGAACGAGGAGCGGGTGGCACAAATCTTTGAGGATAAGTTTTTCTTCGGAGAACTGTATCGGGTTGGCTGAAAGTGCATTTGCTAGTTGAGCCTTACTAAGCTCGATATCAAAAGTTTTTAAAGTCTGAAAAGAAGCTTCGAATTCAGGTATAAGTGAATTTAGATAGTTTGAAAGTTCTTTTAGAAGGCGCTCAATTTCGTTTTCGATATCAACATCAATCTGCTTTATTCTGTTGTTGAGTGGAATTATATCTTCAGGCTCCATAAAAACAGTTTGTTTAGAAGCACTTGAAGCATGAATGATTCCGTCAAACTGATGGCGCATCCCACTTTTAACAGGAAGGACCATTCGTCCTTCACGGTTGGTGACATATTTGTCTTGAAGAACCGGCTCTAGCTCATGTTTTTTAATAAGTTTATCCAGAGTGTTCTGGATCTGCTTGGTTTGCTGGTTCTTTTCTCGATAAAGATTATAGAGTTTTTCGCTGGCGTCAGTTTTTATGTCTCCACTGGAAGTCATCAGATGATCGATAGCAGAAAGAGGCCCAGTTGCGTCCATGAGTTTACTTTTTTGTTCTTCGAGCCATTTCGATTCGAAGGGGCGAATGACTTCATCAAGAGCGATGACTTCTATACAGAAACGCCGAACATCCTTAAGTTCAATAGTCTTTAAGACGGCATTCTTCTGAATTCGATTAAACCAGGTCGAATAAAGATCTAAGCTTTCCATATAGGGACGCTCACCAAGGCTTAGTACGCTTTGGCACTCAGAAGTAACAGCAAACTGTTGAACTGCAGCCTCAGCACTTTTAAGTGGAAGGATCTCCTCTAAATTTAAACGACATTGTTCACTCGTCGCGTAGCTGGAGAGCTTATGTAGAATTTTGGTCCAATCAATGTTTTCGAGTTCTCGCAAATCTAATTCCCGCCATAATAATCAGCAAAAAGTTAAGTATGTAGGGCCATCCTCCGGCGAAGTGCGAATACAAGGTAGAGTCAGGGTTGGAATTATACGGCAGAGTAAACAATCCGTACCATTCACTATTTCTTGGCCCGTGAGGGGTGACTTTACCAAGGGCATCGATCGCTGTTGTCAGTCCGGTGTTGGTCGACCTTACTAAGGGTCTTCTAAATTCTATAGCCCGAGCAAAGGTCATATACAAGTGTTGATAGGGCTCAAATGGGTATCCAAACCAGGAATCATTGGTAATATTCATAAAGATTTGTGCGCCCTTCGCCGAAAGTTCAGCACTAAATGGAGGAAATAATCCTTCGTAACAGATTTGGGGGCCAATTTTGTAACCTTCATACTCGAAAATATAGGGCCCCTGTCCTCGTCCAAAATCTGAAATAAATGAAAGAGCTTTTTTTAGACTTGGAAATACATCACCGAAAGGAAGGTATTCTCCAAATGCGAGTAAATGGGTTTTAAAATATGGGTCTGCTGCGATCTCTCCATCAGATCCAAGCAAAAAGAGTGAATTATAGATTTGTCGAGTTTTCTGGTTTTTTGAATAGCCACCAGTAAAAATTGGGACTTCCGTTGATTTAGAAACTTCCTTTAACCTTTTAACCTGAAACCGATGATGGTAATTGCTATCTAGGTACTCCGGAAAAGCCGTTTCTGGCCAAAGTACAAAGTCGGTATCTGGGTGTTTTCTCAAGCCCTCATAGGTGAGGTCAGTATAGGTTGTTACAATTTTATCTATAAATCGGCTTCCGTGTTCCTGGGCCGCTTTTTCTAGGTTTCCAATATTCCCTTGAACGACCAAGAACTTTACTTCTTCGTCTGGTTTTTGCCAGCGTTCTTTGAGAAGGTATCCAAGTCCATTGAATAAAATAAAAGTTGTAAAAAACGCTCCTACGGCTTGTTTCATTCGCTTCTTACTGACTTTGCGAACATCCCAAATATACATCAAGCCTACATTGCAAAACACGGTATAGACGTGAATTCCAACAAACCCGATGAGTTCCGCCATTTGAGCTCCAGGTGCGTCGACCCAAAGCCAAGGGTAACCAAAATGCCATCTAAAAATCATCGGGAATATTCCGTCCATTGCTAAAAAGCAAAGGGGTAAGAAGAAGTATGTGTGGTTATCTTCCAATTTGAGTTTTCGTTTTAGAAAAACAAAAAGCACTCCAGCGATTGGAAAATAAAGATGTGCCGTCGCTGCAAATGCTAGCAGTACCAGAGTTGATAAGCTCCAGTGAAGATGTCCGAACTCGGAAGCTGTGTAGCCAATCCAGTGAAAGCCAATCATATTAAGAATGAACTGAGTGATCCATCCACCAATGAACGCTTGTTTGTAATTGTCGATTCCTTGGAAGAATCTAAAAAGTGGAATTAAACAGAAAAAAAGTGCCCAAGGCGGAAATGGAATATAGCTTGTGCCAATGAATATTCCTGATAAGATTGGGAGAAGGTAGAATTTGAACAGTTGTTTTAGCTTCATGATATAACCATTAACTCCTTAACGGGTGGAGTAGTCATTGGAAAAAACACGGGAAAGCCTGATAGTTAGAACCAGATGTCCTCGATGCAGTGTGCCTTATACAGTTGATGCTTACCTTATTCATTCAACTCAGCCCGTTTTCCATTGTAGAGACTGCAGTACTCACTTTACCTTTCCTTGGCCTCAAAATTTCCTAGATGTTGAAATTACGGCAACTCCATATGTGGGGAATAATACATCAAGTCAAAACCTAGAGCAAATGATTGGAGCCTCCGAAAATCAAGATTTGGTTTCGTCGGAGCCTGAGCTATCTATCGATCAAAAGCTAAATATGAAGCAGAGAGCTCAAGAGACTATAGAGTTAAGCAAAGAGCTTATTGAGATACCTACAGGTCCTGTTGAAGCAGCGCCAATTGAAGAGAAAAGTTTTACTCAGGAAACAAAAGATCAGACCCAGCATGAGACAGAACCTGCTCAGGTTCCAGGAATTTATATAGAGTCTGAGGGGGGCTTTGAAAAAGTCCTAGCCAAATCGAAAGATGAAAATTCAGAAGCTGAGATGTCGACCCAGGAAGAGTTTGGTGTTCCCGAGGTTGAACTTAAAGAAAGCATAAAAGACCCAATGTTGTTGTTGTGGAGAGAGATTGTTGAGGATTGGTCTAATCAGAAAAAGCATGACCAGTTTCTTGCAAAGTGTATTTCAGAAAATCAACTTACTTTTGCATCTCACAAGTACGCAAAAGTGCTGTCGTTGAACCCTGTGGACTCTATGGCGCTTCCAATGAAGAAAAAAATTACAGCTATAGTAGAAGCAGATATGAATATGAAGTCTATAGACTACGAAGGTGAGTCTAAAGTCTCTAAGTTTAAGGTTAATGACTATGGTTTGTCCTGGATAGGGATTGGATTATCCTTAGTAGTTATTGCCTTTGGTTTGCTTCAACCTGACCTTAAAAATCTAGTTGGGCTTGGGGCAGCTATGATTGCTTTGATTTTTGGGATTCGTTGGATGTTCAGATCCAACCAAGAATTAAAGATGCCTATGGATGAGTTAAGAAAGAGAGATTAAATTACTTCTCTTTCTTGTTGTTCATTGACTCTAAAAGAAGCTTTCCAAAATTCGCAATATCTCTAGTAGCATCTCCAGTAGGCATTTTTACATTTGGATCTGAGATAAATTGATCAGACCTCATGTTTTGTGTGTTTGATGCTATCACGCCAGTAGCACTTACGCCTGAATCAAGAGTTGTAAGAGCTTTGTAGATATTGAGCTTTTTAGATGTACCTGTTTTAGATCTTAGCCAAGGATACTCATCACCTGTAGATAAGATGTATTTTTTAACGTCGGCTGCTGAATATTCTCTATTACTAGCCATCACTAAGGCGGCAACCCCACTAACGAATGCTGTAGCTTGAGAAGTTCCTGTCATTAAACCGAATGAATTATTGGGTAGCGTAGAGAAGATGTCTTGCCCTGGAGCTGCAATATCTACAGTACTTACACCATAGTTAGATGTAGGTAAAACTTGTACCTTTGGATCAACAGCAGTTACTGAAATGATGTTGGGTAAATCGTAATCTGCAGGATAGTATTTGGCGTGATCTGAGTTAGATCGTTCGTTACCCGCAGCTGCCACGAATAATACTTTGTTCTTTGCAGCCTCTCTTACCGCTGCATATTCTTCGGGACTAAATTCAAGTCCACCACCTGAATAATTGATAATGTGAGCCTTTTTTTCGATGGCATATCGAATAGCTCTGATTGTATTTTTTAAATTGTTAACTCCGGAGGCTTTTGGGTCGTAGTACTTGAGAATCATCAAGCTGATCTTTGGAGCAACCCCACTAATTCCAAAACCATTTCCGCCTTCCGCGCCGATGATTCCAGCGATATGTGTTCCGTGTCCGTGATTGTCTGTAAGGTTTCCTGTGCCAGAAATAAAGTCGCAACCATGAACGTCGTCAATACAACCATTTTGGTCGTTGTCAATTCCGTCCGTTGCTCTGTTTTTTCCGGTTTTGGGATCAATTCCGGATTCACCTTTGTTGACCCACAGATTTTTCTTAAGATCTTTATGATTAGTATCTATACCAGTATCAATAACAGCGATAATAATATCGCGACTTCCTTGAGATACATCCCAAGCTTTCTTTGCCTGCATTTTTTGAAGACCCCATTTTTGTGACATGGCTGGGTCGTTCATAATAACATTTGATTCTATGAGACTCGATTTTCTCTTTTGAGCAA
>CAZFYV010000300.1:0-4808 GCA_964523195.1 uncultured Pseudobdellovibrionaceae bacterium | reverse complement strand
TTCATCATCGACTGTATGCTTCCGAAAATGAACGGTGTTGATTTAGCTCAAGAAATTAGAAAAAAGCCAGGTCACGATAATGCTTTTATCGCTCTAACTTCGGGGATCTACAAAGATAAGAACTTTATCAAAACATCCTCTAAAAAAGTTGATGCGGCTTTCTTTTTAACCAAGCCATTTCAAGTTGCAGACTTAGTTGGGAAAGTTGACGAAGAATTTGGTGATCTCATCGATGAACCAACCTCTCCCCTCTATGAAATTTTCGCGAAAGAGTCAGTATCAAGTCGCCAAAAAATAAAAGCGATTAACAACTCGGAAGACGTGCACGGTTTTGACCTCCCTTGGATCTTTAAACTCTTGCTCGACAAAAAAGTTACGGGCTATCTGAATGTTGTGAACAACAATGGCGACGTTACAGGAGTTGCTTTTAACGAAGGTGCGATTGTTCAAGTTAATCTCAAGGATACAAAGTCATATTTTGGGCTTCTACTTGTTGAAAAAGGATTTATTAGTTCCGAGGATCTTGAAGAAGTCCTAAAAAGTAACCCAAATCAAAAGAGAATTGGGCAACGCTTAGTTGAAGCCAATGTACTTTCGCCACATGCTATTGATATTGTTGTATCAGAGCAGTTGGGAATTAGGCTCAGTAAAATCGTAAATAACACATCCGTGAACGTTAACTTCAACAAATCAGAAGAAGTTCAAATTGAAGCCAATTTTGATTCTATGGATTTAAACGAGCTCACTGAAAACTGGATTACTTCAAAAATGAATACGGAGTGGTTGAAATCACTTTACTTTCCGTGGGTCCACAACCTTATTAGAAAAGGACCTGACTTCGCCACCAATCATCCGATTTTGAATATGCCTACACTAGCTAGATTCCCTGATCTTGTTGGGGAACTCACTGCTGGTGTTAACTTGGAAAAGATTATTGATAATAGCAAGTATGAAGAAAGAGACTTCTATCAGGCTCTTCATTTACTTGTAATTAACAGACTTATTCTCTTTGACCCTTCTGTTAAAAACCTAGATTACGATGCTCACAAAAAGAGACTTCTTAAAATCCAAGCAGAATTGGATCACAAAAACTACTTTGAGCGCTTGGGAATCTCGCAAGATGCCAAAGAAGTGGAAATTAAACGATCTTATCACGATTTAGCAAAGACTCTACACCCGGATAAGCTAGACCCAATGACTCCAGAAGATGTGGTCGAATTGTCACGAGTGGTATTTGAAAAGATTCAAATCGCCTATGATACTTTGAAAAACAAAACTCACAGAGAAGCTTACATTCGCGATCTGGAGCAAGGTAAAGCTGAGGCAGTTCTCAAAGCTGAGTCCCTAACTGAACGTGGTAAGACTTTCCTGAAAAAAGGCGACATCGCTCAAGCTCTGGAGTTTTTTGATGAGGCTGCAAATTTATGCCCGCCAAATTCTGAGCTACGCTTACTGCTCCTTTGGACAAAAGTTAAAAATCCGAAGAAGAAAGAAGACCTTGCATCTCAATCTGAAGAACTGAAAAAGCAACTCAATGAGATTCCACCTGAAGATCGACATAACTCTACCTACTATTTTGTAAAAGGATTGATCCAAAAGATCAGCCACCAAAGAGAAGAAGCCATGAAGAGTTTTCAGCACGCTCTTCATATCGACTCTTCGTTCATCAATGCTCGTCGTGAGCTGAATATGTTAAAATCAGAGCAAAGCGAAAAGAACAAGTCTGTTGATATCTTTAAAAGTGATCTTAAAGATGTTGTGGGAATGCTTTTCGGTCGTAAAAAATAAACAAAATCAGTTCTTTTTAAACAAAGCTTTTAGAAACTCTTCGGTTGCTTGCCTGCGATCTTCTTCGCTGGGATCACCGTCTTTATTGGATGCCGATAACTCTTTTGCCGCTTTTCTCATTGCCGCAGCAGGTAAGGTCTTCTTTGTGTCCACCTTAGGCTGTTGATCCAAAAACTTTTTGTAGTGATCACCGCGTGGTTTGACATCCTTAAGCATGGTTGATTGGTTTTCAGTCTCAACACTACCCTTAACATCAATTCGGTCACTCTGATCGTCCTTATAGGAAATAATCGAGACATCTTTATCACTTTGCTCTCGTGCAATCTGATTTTCTCGAGCGACGACCATTTTATCGTATTTTTCGATCAATTTTTCTTGATCCAATCCTACTTTTTCAGAAAGCAGTTGAATGACTTTAACAGGATCAATGGGACTATTGAGGAAACCATCTACTGGAAGATTCTCACTTTCTGACCACTCAGGTGGCTTCCCAGAGTATAGGAAAATAATCTGTGGACTTTTCTCCTTAAATTTCTCTTTAAGGCCCTTAGCAATTTGCAAAGCTGGAATCTGCTTTGATTTTCCACTAATGAAAATCATTGATGGGTTAAACGATAGAATACTGCTATCGAGCTTACCTGGCTTCTGAATGCCCAAGACGTCAAAGCCGATCTTTCTCAAGAACGTTTCTATAAACACGAGTTCATTGTATTCTTCTAAGAGAAGTAGTATTCGCCGCATAAGATTATTGTCCCGTGCATAGGACGCTTGGTCAATCACCTGGGGTCGCCTAGGCGCGTAGTTCCCCCGTACAAGTCATCATTATATTGACCCAATTTGACGCCCTTGCTAAAACTTCCCTTATGAAAGTTAGCGGATTTACAGTCATTCGAAACGCGGAGCTTATGGGCTACCCGGTTCTTGAATCAATCAAAAGCATTTTACCCATCGTCGATGAAATGGTCATTGGTATAGGCCAAAGTGATGACAACACAAAAGCGCTCATTGAAGGGATCGGAGATTCCAAAATCAAAACTTTTGATTCTTTTTGGGATACCCAAAAGACCAAAGGTGGCTTAATTCTTTCCGAGAAAACTAACGAAGCCCTAGAACATTGCAGTAATGATTGGTGTTTTTACATCCAAGCCGACGAAGTTGTTCATGAAATGGATCTTCAGAACATTTACAAGTCCATGGAAACTCATGAGAAGAACCCTGATGTTCAAGGTTTACTATTCAAGTATATACATTTTTACGGCTCTTATTCTGTCATCGCCAACTCCAGAAAATGGTACAGAAACGAAATTAGAGTCATAAAGAAGTCATCGAACGCTAAAAGTCATGGGGATGCTCAAGGTTTTCGTATTCCGCCTAATCAACAAAAGTTAAAAGTCGCTCCGGCTAACGGAACGATTTACCACTATGGTTGGGTTAAGCCGCCACAAAAAATGGGACAGAAGAAGAAGCTACTAGATAGATGGTGGCATGGAACCAAAAAAGATTCCGAAAACGATCAGTTTGAGTTTGATCGACAATATGGGCTTAGATCATTTCAAGGCTCCCATCCGGCAATAATGAAAGAATTAATTAAAAAACAAGACTGGGTATTCGATTTTCAACGATCCCTTTCAGACTGGACATTGAAGGATGTTAACCTTTGGGCCAGCGACCAATTCGAAAGAATTTTCAAACATAGAATTGGTGAGTACAAACCCTACGAACTCGTTTCCAGGTAAGAGGATAAAGTATGGAAAAGCAAAGAACAGAAACAATTAATATTCCTGACAGAAGATTTGAAGTTAAGACGGATAGATCTCATGTAAAGATAGGTCGCAATGAAAAGTTAGCGGTAATTTCTGGCCCATGTGTGATTGATAGCAAAGAACTCATCATGGAAACCGCAAGACGCCTCGTTGATATTTGTGAGCGCTTAGATGTGCAACTCATTTTCAAAAGTTCTTTCGAAAAAGACAATCGAGGAAGTGAGAGAAATTGGACAGGCCCAATGTGGGAAGAAGGATTAGATATACTGGCTAATGTGCGAAACGAATTTGGCATCCCGGTTCTTTCTGACATTCACAGAACTGAAAACCTCGAGCAGATCGCTGAAAAACTCGATGTTTTACAGATTCCAGCCTATATGTGCCAGCAAACTTCTCTTCTGATCGAAGCTGGTAAAACGGGCAAAGCCATAAACGTTAAAAAAGGACAGTTTTTAGCACCAGAAAATATGGCTGGAGCTGTTTCAAAAATTAGTTCTACTGGAAACAAAAACATCTTGTTAACAGAGAGAGGAACTTGTTTTGGCTATAACCGATTGCTTGCTGATATGAGATCGATTCCCATTATGCAAGAGCTTGGTGCACCAGTATGCTTCGATGCCACTCACGTTATCCGTCTTTACGGTATTTCTAGTGCAGACCCGGCTGGTGGTGAACCAAAGTATGTTCCACACCTCACTTTAGCGGCAGTAGCTGCTGGAGCTGATGCTCTTTTCTTAGAAACTCATCCACGTCCAATGGAAGCGAAGTGCGATGCTGCTTCTCAACTCAACCTTGATCACTACGAAAACCTCTTAAAAATGGCTATTGAAGTTCGAAAGGCTATTAAGTCCGCTGAAAACGTAGGAATGATTAATCCGGATCTATAAATTTGGAATTATTCAGATCGAGACTGCTTGCTAGGTACCTGCTTACAGAAATGATCCCAAGTTTTTTACTTGGGGTCATAGTCTTTGTATCTATATTACTCATGTTTCAAGCTCTTCGATTAACAGAGTTTGTTCTTATCCATGGCGTGCAGTTACAGACCATTGGAAAAATGATGGTCTACCTGTCTATAAGCTTTTTGCCAGTTATTTTTCCAATGAGTTTAATCTTTACGATTTTACTCACCTACGGCCGACTCAACTCTGATTCTGAAATTATTGCCATGAGAAGTGCTGGCGTAAGTATGCCATCAATCTTAACCCCAGCTATTCTTTTTGCTATAGCAGTTTCAATTTTATCTGCCCAAACCTC
>CAZFYV010000299.1:0-4839 GCA_964523195.1 uncultured Pseudobdellovibrionaceae bacterium | reverse complement strand
GCGACCTTCTGAATGCAAATCAGATGCTCTCCCAGCTGAGCTATACCCCCACATGATTCAACAGAAGAAAGAATTTGAAGCATAAACGAAAAAAAATCAATATTTTTGTGCTGAAAATAGAAAATTTAAGTGATTCAGGGACTAATTCTAAGCAGAGCCCTTAAAACTCATGGCAGGAACACGACTTAACCACTCTCTTTCACGAGTGAGTTTAAATCCAACTTCTTCTCCACCACTAACAACGGCATCGAACACCCGCCTTAAGACTTCAATTTCCTCAAAGTGTTCATCAACACCACTGTGTAGAGCTTCTTGTATTGCTTCAAACACACTAACAATATCAGGAGTCGTAACAACTTTAGGAAGTTTGGACATATCAAGTGATGTTACTGGTGTCGGCCTAAAACCAACTAGAGAATCAGTAAGAAGGATCTTTCTATTTGAGCTGTAATTAATCTGTAGAAACGGAACGCCCTTAGTATCAATTCGTTCGATCACATCTTGAATCTCACTAAAGTAAAGAGGTAAACACTTCCCATCTAGTCTTTGCGAAATTTCCATGTGTTGATCAAAACTAACTAAAGCTAAACCAGAAGATGTTTTCACATAATTCGTAATGGTCTTAATAAAGTCGTTCTGTTGTAAATCGTTTGGGTAACTCAAATAGTTCTCCTCTAGGAACAACTATTAATCGACCGTGCTTCACAAAGACTTTACGTTTTTGAACCTGAAATTACTGGGTTTTTAGACTTTCTAGACATTGTGTTTCAGGGCAATACAAAGAATGATCAAAGGTTGAACAAAGATTCCAAACTTAACACTAGACCCTCGGATTTTACTTGCCCAAAGGCTAGGTCGTCGATAGTTATGAATCTAAGGAGTGCAAATGTTAATTTCAAGATGGCAAGCAAACGTATTACCGACTTCGGATCAAATCAGAACAATCTTTTTGGCTGAGGAACTTAAACCTTTCGAAGAGGAATACGAGCCTGGTGATGAGGTCGAAGATCACCGACATCCTTTCGATGAAATTCGTTTCGTAGTTTCAGGAGAGCTTAAAATGAATATCGCGGGCAACACTCTATTACTTAGACCCGGTGATCGAATTACCATTCCTTCTAACACAAAACATTCAATGGCTAATACAGGGTCTGAGGTCTGCTTTTGCTTAGTTGCTAATAGACCATTTTAATCTTATGAAAATCAACTTATCAGACCCACAAACAGCAGAAGACTACATCTGGAATGAAATCCCAATCGCAAAATCTTTGTCTTTAAAAGTTTTAAAGACTAATCCCAATGTGGAAGTTGAGTTACCAATCCAAGAAAATAAAAACAATAAAGATACGGCTTTTGCCGGGAGTATGGCTTCAGGTTGTTTTTTAGCTGGCTGGCTCACTGTTCAAATAGAGGCTGATCAAGTCTGCAAATCCGATGTCTTTATATCAAAGTCATCAATTGATTACCTACTACCGATCACGGCGGATTTTCAGGTGATTATGAATCCTATTCAAGATAAGAATAAATCTCTCTTTCTAAAGATGCTTGAGCGTAAGGGTAAAGCAAAAGTTGCTGTTTCGGCTCAAATTGTATCTCAAGGTAAGACTTGTGCCAGGTTCTCTGGTGAATATGCCGCTCTCAAGAATTAAGTAGATCATTATAATCCCCGATAAAGAATGGGGGAGTACATGAGTACTGGACGAAAAACCTGGAAACAAAAAATAACAGAGGTAAAAGGACGTGCGGTTCAAGCTCGTCCACTAAGGTTTGAAACAACTGACGACAGGTTTGTGGCCGTTGCAATACCAGCGGTAATGATTTTAATTCTATTCTGGGGATACTACGGCTTCTTCTATTCAACTGAATCGGTAGATTCTGCCTCTATCTCTAAATCAAATAAGAATACCGCCTCATCTCCTGAGATTAAAAATGAACGACAAGAAAAGACTATTACTTTTAAGGGACCCGATGGAAATCAAATTTCGGCGGAAGAATTACTTGGATACCCCCCTCCTAAAAAACCAAAAAGACCTAAATGGAAACCGATACCTGCAGATATATCAGAAGAAGAAGCTGACAAAATCCAAGCAAAAAATGATTTTCAAATTAGAGAATACAAACTCAAGCTCAAAAAATGGAAAGTCGAATATTACGAATATCAAAAAAATGCTTTTGATAAACTGGCGCAGACCTCTAAAACAACTGAGAAAGACAAAGATATAGGTGAATATTTGAGTTCACGCGGGCTTGTTCATAAAAAACAAATGCAAAGAATATGGAACAACGGGAGACCCATTTCTAAGACTAAAATTCTCCAGCTAATGCGTACTTATCGAGCTGCCTGTGGTGAGTATCCGCCTACTGAAAATGGACTTCAAATAGTGTGGGGTTTAGAACCCAGTACTTGTAAAAATTGGACAGTAGATTTCATCGTCAGAGAGGTGACCGACTCACCAAAGGACAAAGCTTGGAACATTTTTAAATACAAAAGAACTAAAAATGGTTTTGCTATTTATTCTTTTGGAGCTGACTCAAAACAAGGAGGAAACGGAGCAAACAAGGATTTGATTTGGACTCATAAAACCGATGCTTCGACACTAGCAATATTTGAAAAAGAGCAGATTCTTAGGTTTCAAGATAGATCGAAATATACCCAGAAGATGCTACAAGAAGGAATTCAGGACCGCTCAAAAGAGCGAGAGCTTGCCAGTTTTTCCAATCTAAATATTCAACTTAAGCGAGTGGGGAGAACTGATTTTACATACAGCTCAGAACAATTAAGAAACAAATATAAAGCGCTTTTATCTAGCGATATCAGACCTATCGAATCTAAATCTGGTCATACGCAATTTGTATTCTACGAAGTAACAAAGAATTCTTTTTTCTTTCAATTAGGAATTAAAAAGGGTGACAAAATAACCGAGCTTAACAGCAACAAGTTTCAAACAAGAAACGACTTCAACCAGGTCTATAGGCAAATTATGCTAAGAGATAAGTATACTCTAACTATATTGAGTAATAACAAAGTCAGAAAATTCCAGTTCAGTCCGAAATAAAACTACTTCTTTGATTGATCGGACATTCGACCCTTCATCCAGTCTAGATACTGGCCTATATTCTTCTCAAAACCTCTCGAAGAGGGCTCATAAAAAACTCGGTCTGAAATTTCCTCTGGGAGATATTCTTGATCAAGCCATCCCGTTGGTCCATCTTGAGTGTAAACATAATCGCGACCGTACCCTAGATCCTTCATAGCTTTTGTTTGAGCCGACCTTAAGTGAAGAGGGATTGGCAAAGTTCCTGACTTTTCAACTTCACTAAAAGCTTTCCCAATGGCGGCATAAGCTCTATTCGACTTTGGCGCACTTGCAAGATAAGTCGTCACTTGAGAGAGGATAATTCGAGCCTCTGGCATTCCAATAACTTCAACGGCTTTGAACCCAGAAACTGCGAGCTCCAAACCTCTAGGGTCCGCATTGCCCACATCTTCACTCGCAAGTATAACTAAGCGCCGAGCAATATATTTTGGATCCTCACCACCTTTAAGCATTCTAGCCAGATAATAGACCGCTGCTTGAGGATCACTGCCTCTGATACTTTTGATAAAAGCCGAAATGCAATCAAAATGCTGATCAGAGTTTTTATCATACGAAATGTAGACCGACTGAAGAGCTTCCTTTAAGAACTCACCATTGATCGGCAAATTGCCACTCTCAACAACGTCTAATAATTCATCCAAACTGTTGATGAGCTTCCTGGCATCCCCATCACTCCATTGCAGAAGTAGTTTCAAAGCTTCAGGTTCAATATCTTTTTCGACATCAAATTCTTTTCTCGAAAATACTTTTTCCGCAAGAATGCGTAGATCTTCAGACTTTAGCTTTTCTAAAACTGTAAGGCGACAGCGACTCAACAAGGCAGAATTTACTTCGTAAGATGGATTCTCCGTCGTAGCACCAATCAGAACTAAGTCCCCAGACTCCACGAAAGGTAACAAGACATCTTGCTGACCTTTATTCAGACGATGAATCTCATCGACAAAAAGAATTGAAGCTTGCGAAAGATCAATTCGATTTCTTTTGCCGGTTTGACCCAACTCTCGAATTTTCTTTACACCTAACTCAACTGCATTTTCTTCAAAAAAGTGACCATCAACTCCATTAGCTAAGAGTCTTGCCAAAGTCGTCTTTCCACACCCTGGAGGGCCCCACAAAATCAAACTTTTAAGTTTGCGATTCTCAAGCATTTTTCCAATGGGGGTGCCACGTCCAATCACCTTTTCTAGTCCAATAAGGTCTTTAAAGCTTGCTGGACGGATCTGTTCAGCTAGAGGTGAAAGTGAGTTATTATTTTGCGTTGAATTTTCAAAGAGATCCATAAAAAGGGGATATCAAAATCCCCCTCTTTTTTAAAACAAATTATTGAGAACTATTCGCGTCGAAGTGTCACAGAAAAATTAGAGCGAGCTGGCCTCTGACTGTTGTCTTCCAGGTTCACAGAAAAACCAATAACACGGACTTCCAAAGTCGATACAAAGCGTGCTTCTTCATCGTCCGGTAAACTAATTCCACCCAAAGAAACCCCACATGAAACCGAAGTTCCCGATTTAGTCGAAGTATCATTTGAAACGATTTCTCTACATCCGCTAATATTGCCACCATCACAACTTACAGAACTATCAGCTGCCGGCACTCGACCATTTTCGATTCCCAGTAAAAGATCTAATTCATCACCTGAAATACTTTGTGAAAAGCCACCTATATTTTGATCTGTATCAGGTACACTAAACCTAATTTCAGCAACAAATAGATCCTCAGTTGTACTTGTCCATCTAAGCCT
>CAZFYV010000298.1:0-4892 GCA_964523195.1 uncultured Pseudobdellovibrionaceae bacterium | reverse complement strand
AAGCCCTTCAACGAGTTCTCTAGCTGAGTCATTTGAACCAATGTAAAACTGAGAGAGAGCTAGGTTTAGTTTTGCGACATAGAGCTGATAGTCGACGTCTTCTGAATAGTTGTTGATATATTGTTCGAGATGAATGGCTGCTTCTGAGTAATTCCACTGAGTAATACGTGCATAAGATTTATAGAGCTCACCTTTGCTTTCCTCTAAAGGATCAACTCGATCGAGAATTTTAAGAGACTCTTCAGCTGCACCTACCATAAGAAGGCTAAACCCGTATTCTAAGAGTTCCTTGTTTGATGGCTCTGATATTTGTGAGGCCTCGCCATAAACAAATCCATGGAGACATCTCAAAGCCAGCATCGGCAGCCTACAGCGTTGGGCGAGATTGGCGACTTGCCATATCTGTGCTCTCGGAGTTTGTTTTAGATTGATACACTTTACGAGCTTAGCTGCTTTTTCCAGCTGACCTGCTCGTACAAGCTCTTCAATTTCATATAGTGATTCCAGCTAGTTACCTTTCTCGCAAATCTTGTCATTGTCCAATTGTTTCGGAACTTCATATGATTAACTTAAGAGATGGCATAATGAAGAAGGTAGGAAATAAATGGGGAATTCGGGTATCAAATTAGGTTTTCTTTTTACATTTAGTTTTTTAGCAATCGCACTCTTGTTCCAGAACTGTGAACTGGTGGGTGATAAGGGCGGAGTTAAGCTTGAGCAGGGCAAAGGTGCTGCGAGCCTTAACGGGACTCCCTATACTGGAATGCAACCCGTTGAGGGAACTTATTACGCTCTTGGAGTTTGTGCTGGGAGTACAGAGCAAAGTGCGGTCACAAGAATCGATGTCCAGGCTAATAGCTCAAGTGCACTTCTTACAGATACGTGCTCGAATACCACAGAATCAGTAGATGTTAGAGACTTCTTTTATCGCAGTTATTCCGAAAACTTTTTTAGTTATAACTCAGATATTTTTGAATATATCGAAAGCGGTAGTGATTTCTTAAATTACGATAAAGCTCAATTTGTTTGCTGGCTCGGACCAGGTAATGGCGGAATAGAGACGGCCGGTATAAACCTGGTACTAAAAGACAATAGTCAGTTTATAGACTATATTATGACGGGAAGTTTTAGTGAATCAGGTCAAAGAGAATCGGGTACCTTAAATGTTGATCTGGTTAATCCTGTGGAGTCAGGGCCTGAGGCAGGCTGGATCTTTGTTGAAGGCGAAGGTTATGAATTTGTCATTACTGATACTCTCAATGAGCGCGGTCTATATGATGCAACCTTTGTAGGCGTTATTATTTCTGAAGAAATCACTTATGAATTCGACTGCCAGAAGCAGTAGGGTTTGGTGATTGGTTTGATAATCAGTTTGCGGTATCCATCGGAATAATTTCACAACTAAATTCGTGGTCAGTTGGATTACCAGTACCACGAACCTCAACGATAGTTATGGTTAACTGATCATCGCCGTAAAAATAGATGTTTTGTAGAAACATACTGTTATCCACACGCAACATGGGGTTCGTATCATACTGCTCTCCAGGACCGGCAACTGGTTGAAGTTCTGTGGAGTCGTAGACTTTAAAAAAGTCGTTTCCTAGGTGAACAACTGCTATTGGGTTATTCGATTCGTCGACATAGAATTCTGCCTTTGAAATACGCGTGATAAGTGGAATAACCGGGGTACAGGTCGCCGCAAGGGCTTCTTCTGGCAAATTTACATCAGAGGCAACCATTTCGCCGTTGTCTGCAGGTGGCACTATAAAGTTAAATTCAATCTCTCGATTTGCGAGAGGGAAGCGCATACCTTCATAGGGCTCACCATTACTGACTGAGCTCTCTGTTCTCTGTACTGTTGTTGTATCCTTGGGCTTAATTTCCTCACAGTTCTGAAAGCTCAGAACTAAAAAGACTAACAATGTGAGTGAAATAATAAGTGACTTTTTCCCCATACCCATAACCACTAATAGAATAGCATATTTAGCCCCTAATCTCTCGATCGACCAACCAGCCTAATTGATGATATCAGATTGAGACAACTGACCGATCAACTATTTCTCAGTCTTACGACCTAATACTCTGAGAAGTCTCTTATTTGGCCACACTAGGCCCGCGAAAGTGCCATTTCATACTAATTAGAAAAACGATTCCGAAAAAAGAGCTACCCACCCAAAAGGTGACAGGGCCGATCCAATTGTAGAGTAATCCGCCAAAAATGAGGCCTACAATACTTGCAAGGGACCCAGAGCTCGTTGAAATTCCTTGAATAAAGCCCTGGTCACTTGAGTTCCCAAGTTTACTCAGTAAAGACATAAACGACGGCCACATGGTTCCGTTGCCAACCGCAAAAAAGACGGCTCCCAGATAAACACCAACATTAGATGTAAAATAAAAGGCCAGAAAACTTGCCAGCATTAATGTACAACCAAAACTCACGAGAATTTCTTCTGAGACCTTTTTTGATAACCGAGACATAACAGGTCCCTGAATCACAATCATTAAGGCACTGAGTATTGAAAAGAAGATTCCCATTTCAGCCAGTTCCCACTCTAGTGCTGAAATCGCGTGAAGAGGAAAAGCTGTATAAAAGATATTGAATCCTAAAAATAAAAGAAAGTAGATCAGAAGCATGACTCTAAAATTTGGGATGGCTGAAACTTTAGATAAGACGTTATTTTTGGGTTCTTGATCAAAGCAGTCTTTAATTTCTTTTCCGGTAAGCCTTCGATTTGGATTTTTACAAGGAGCTTTGTCGAGTTTTTTAGGTTTAACTTCTGAGAGTTTTAAAATAAGTAAGAGACCAATCACAGAGATGATCGCTGCAGCACTCACCGGTAGTATCTCTTTATACACGGTCGCACCTAGAACACCTGCTAAAAGAGGCCTGATAATAAACCCTAGGTTTGTCGACGCGGCCATCTTTCCAAAATTACCACTGAGTTCTTCTTTTTTGGAAATGTCAGCGAGATAGGCATTGGCCACAGAAATATTCCCACCAGTTAGACCATCAAGGGCTCTTGCTAGAAACAAAATTAGTAGGGGAATAGTTAGGGTAAACTCTCCTAATAAACTTGAATTTATGGTGGCGAGTTCTTTTAGCGGAATTAAAAGGGCGACCAAAAAAATGAGCCAAGCAAATAGGGTCCCTGCTTGACTTAAAAACAAGACTTTTTTTCTGCCAACTGAGTCTGAGTACTTTCCTAAGATCGGCGCACCAAAAAGCTGAAAGAATGAATAGGTCGCACCCATAATGCCGTAGATAAACTCGTTACCACCAAACCTTGTGACAATAAAAACGAGAAAGGGGGTAACGATGCTGTACCCAAGAGTCCCAATGAAATTAACAGATAAGAGTGGTAAGATGTTCATTTTTACGCCTGATGGACTTTCCCCGGATAGACTTATTAAACACATTCTCTGGCAGCTTTTACTCATAGTAGTCAATTTGAGTCTCGAGACAATCTAAAAAGTGAACTGGTGGTTTAGGGTTTGCACTATAGATGCGAATAGACGCGAATTAGAGATTTGTTTGAGAGCTTATGGTTCGAAGTAGCCTGTATTGGATCTGAGTATAGGATTTTGAAATCAGCTTTCAAGAAGTAAGCTCTAGGGCACATTCTGGAGATTAAAGGTGCAAAGATTGGTATCTGTAAATATTAGAGCTTTAGTATTATTTGTCTTAGGACTCCTGATTTCTGCTCACTCAATGGCTGCCTTGGACCAATTGTCGGATGATATTAGAAACCAAATCTCTGGAACTCTAAACTCCTATGTCCACAATCTACTCGAAGAGAAAAAAGGTAATCTCGCAATACCGGTTGCTGGTTATGTAGAAATTCAAAGTATTCAGATCGAAAAATCGGCCACTCTCATTAGTCGTGAAAGGTCAGAAATATCTTTTGAGTTTCGGTTTCTCTATCCAGAGACGATACAAATTATCGATTCTGATTTTGAGGACAGTAATTACCAATGTAAGTCGGATTGGATTGGCTCTTTGGAAGAGGTTTCTGAAGACTCACTTCTGATTTCTTGTGAGCATGAAAATAATGAAATGGCTTTCTTCAAGCTCCCAAAGGCTATTTCTTTTGCAGTTTCAATTGATGGGAGGTACCGAGTTTCTAGTATCGGTCACCAGCAAGAACGCATTGCTCACTACCTTTATGGTTTTCGAGATATGATGGCTTACGAGGATTTTAAAACCTTAGAGAGTCGTTCGGCATTACCTGAGATTCCACAAAGAGCTTATGACAGGTCCTCCTGGGTGAGTGTATCGAAGCCCAGGCAGTTAATTAGCGCTGCTCTCGATGGGAGTTCCTTGCCCGTTTCAATGCTCGATTTGTATCATCGATTAAGTAGTGACCCTGTAGAAGGAAGGGTTTTGGCCGTTGGAGAGTGTCGGATCTCGGTCTCGGAGCTCAGAAGATCTGAAAGTAGCAAAACCGGTGAGCAAAGGTTTTATTTCGGATTTTCTCAAGCCTTTGACCATAATTTCAACGGACTGAGAAGAAAGAGAGACCTTTGGATCGCTGGTAATATTGGTCCTGCGTTGGAAGGGGATCATAGCTCTTATTATCAAGTCACTGAGCGGGGAAGAATTGTTTTAGTTAGATACTTTCACCAAGGGCACAATACAACTTTAAAAATTCTAGAATTCTCAAGTCCGGGTTCAAATGTACTCAAAGCAGCGATGTACATCAGTAAGCCTCATTACCAGCAGGATCAGCTGAATAAATACCAGATTCGTAGTTGTGGCTATTCTCCTGAGTTCATCGAAGATTTCTACGACGAACTCAATCAGATCGATCCGCTGAAATAATAAAAGATCAGAGCCTATTATGCCTTAGTGCGTATGGCCGGAATGTACCCTCTATGAGACGATCTTGAGTGTT
>CAZFYV010000297.1:0-4913 GCA_964523195.1 uncultured Pseudobdellovibrionaceae bacterium | reverse complement strand
GAGAATTGAGGGTGGTGGGTTGCTGCATTTGTTCCTGTAAGTTTGGTTATGGGTGCTACAGCAGGACACCAGTCAGCAACTTTTACTGTCGGTGCGCTTAGAACTCGGAGCGATCACGATATCGCACCTATGCCTCATATTCTTAAAGAGGTTATGGTTGGCTCAGCATTTTCAATTTGTTTTAGTGGCTTAGTAATTCTGGTGGGATTCACAGTTTTTGGATTAAACCAACTAGCTCTGATATTAGGATTATCTCTTGGGTTTCAAATTATTTTCTCTATGGTCTTAGGAAGTTCGATCCCGTTTTTGTTAAAGCGAATGGGATTAGATCCAACTGTTGCTTCGATGCCTCTACTTACCGCCATAGCTGATATATCTGCGATCACGGTGCTCTTTGGTGCTTCTCAATTTTTCTTGCAGAGTTAGTTAGAAATGGAAACGGCAAAGGGAATAGTTCTCAAAACCATTAAACATAGTGAATCTGATCTTATTGTTCATATTCTAAAAACTGATGGTAGTAAGATCTCCTTGTTTGCTGGAGGCGCTCTTCGCAGTAAAAAGAGATTTGGTGGAGGGGTCTTACAGCCAACGCATTATTTACAGTTCAATTACCAGGCGGCCAAAAAAGCGGGAAGTAATCTTCACAATTTGAGTGAAGCGAAGCTGATTGAAGATTTCTCTAAGTTAAGAACAGATATTGATCGGCTGGAGCTCGCTCTTTATTTCGTAAAACTCGTATCTAAAATGAGCCGAGAAGAAGTCCTCGATGCACATGGATCATTTAACCTTCTCGGTAACGCATTAAAAGCCTGTGAAAAGAGCGATGAACTTGAAATTTTGAGAACTCATTTTGATGTGAAATTACTCGCTCAACAAGGGGAGATAGAACCTTTTGAAGGTTTTGAACAATTTGTAAGTCTTAAGATTGCTGACCACGAAAAAATTCAGGTCAATCGTGATCAGATTTTAAAAGTCCAACATCATATCGGCTATCAAATTAAAAGGTTTTTAGCCGAGCGCAACCTAGAAGAAATGTAGGTCGCACAGGTACTTCTCTTAGTAATTAAAACTCCAAGTATTTAGAAGCACGAATTTGTTGTAAGTGTTTGCGTCAACGTTGGAGTCATTAACCGTATAGGTCATATTCAAGCCACCATTCCAATGCTTACCAAACTTGCGAGAAAGACCTGTTGCTAAACTATAATTTGTATCACCCCGGTTGTTGGTGTTGTCGGTATAGTTTAGAACGTAAAGTCCACCGCGAACATTCCATGTTGTATTCCACTTCCACTTTGTAACATAGGTCGTAGATAAGTCTGCTCTGACGTATTTCAGATTTCTTCCACTGGCCGCATTATAGGTGAGTGCCACCTCTGGTATGATGATTCGTCCTTTTTCTTTGTTGGTTATGATTACATTATTGTAGACACCTTTGGCTTTAAAAGCTGAGCTATCGTTGTCTCCAGTAGATGCGTCAAGCTTCGACTGATCGTATCGCATGAGTAGGTTAATTGAGCTAAACCACGTTTGCTCCATAACCATCGTAGACTTTATATTTAAAATCGCAGCACCAAGAATTTCTTTAAAGTCGTTATCTTCAATACTCATGTAAATTGTTTCGTAACCAGGTTCGACAGTGATGTTCAATCCCTTTTCTAGGAGGTTAGTCTTCCACGTATAAGGGAGCAAAATATTAGCCAGAAAGGGGTCACTGTTTCTTAGAGTTTGGTTAAATTTAAAACTGTCATCGACTGTATATAAATTTAAAAGAGAAAGCGCTGTTTTAAATTCACGTTTTTTGTCGTTGATTGGTCGATATGAAACTCCAAATTGGGTCAGCAACCTGATTCCTTCAATATCGGATGCGACACCTTGATCTCTATCCGAATCCGAAGAAAGGGTAATATTTGTATCGTACATCAGTCCGAGGGTACCAGTGTATCTCCATCGTCTTCGTAACTCAGCCTCGTAAGCTCTAATTTTAATGATTTGTTCAATGAACTTTTCGGCTCTTTCATCAAGCTTTTCGTCTTTAGAAGTGTCGATGACTGTTTGAAAGGAGTTAGTTGCCTCGTCCCACTTCTTAAGTTTCATCAAGATAATACCTTCATAAAATGCAGCGGAAGGTGAAAGGGATTCAATTTTTGCATTTTTAGTGATTGCAAAATTCTTTAGTGCAGGATCGTCATCATTTAGGCGGTAATAATTTAGGCCCTTAAAAAACGAGAGTTCTGCTGTGCTCGTTTTTTTATCGGTAACTAGGGATAAGGCGACGAGTGATCTGTTGAATTGGTCAATTCTGTACAAGCTTACAGCATATTGAAACATATAGTTTTTGTTTTCGGGATCTAGTTCTAAAGATTTGTCAAAAAGCTCTACGGCCTTTTGAAACTCCCCCTCATTAAATGCCTTTAGTGCCTCTTCAGCGAACGTCTTTGCTTTTCTTTTGCGTTTTTCTTGCTCTGCTTTATCGAAAGCTTTTTGTCGAGCTAAACGTTCAAGGGCTTTACGTCGTTCTACTTGCTCTAATCTAACTCGCTCTGCTTCAGCTCTGGCAGCAGCGGCTGCTTCGGCTAAAGCCTTTGCTTTTTCTGCGGCATCGAGAGCAGCTTGATCGATAACCTTTTCAGTCTTCACGCCTTCTCCTGCTTGTTGTTGCTGGAGAGTGACTTCTTGCTTTTTTCGTAGTTCAAATTCTTGCTTAAAAAGTTTAAGGGCATCGATAGCTTGTTTACGAGTATCGTAGAGTTCGATGACTTGAATTCCTGATGCTTCACGTCTGAGGATAAAAGGCTTTCTTTTCAGTCTTTTTTGGGCAATGAAAGTCTGAAGCTTTTTTATTCCTTCTTTAGTCTTCAGCAAGTTTTGAGGAGGGATATAAAACTCAGCTTTAATTTGATTCATATTTGCCCAAGAGATTTGGTAGACACCTGCAAAGATGGAAGAGTCGGGCTCTGTCTCTTGTAGTGATATCTGAACGATTCGTCCTGATTTTCCATCGCGCAATAATACTGAGGCTGAGTTAATTCTTGTACTGTCGGTATTCCACTTTGGATAACCATATTGAAGGCGGATAATATTATCTGTTTTGATAGAAACACGTTTCTTCTTTTTTTGATCCTCTTCAGTGTTCGCTTCTTGAGGGGCAGACTCGATATTTGCAGTCGAAGGTGCTTCTTTTGTTTCACTATTTTGTTCTGCCTTGGTGTTTTCTTTTTTGGGAGTCTCTGAACCTTTAGTAGCTGTTTGCTGGGCATCGGAAAATCCAAAGATAGAAACAGCAAAGAAACAAATCAGAAGATTGAATATCAAACGCACGTGTCGACTCCATGGTGTAATTAGATATATCCTTAGATCTATATTAGTGAGCTAAGTGACAGGCTTTAATTTTCAACTATTTTAATGAAATCAGGTAGTAATAGCGCATTACTCTGCTCTAGAATCTTCTAAAGTCTAGAACAAGCCATAAGTCTTAAGCTTGTTCTAGATTTTAGAATTTTCGGAACATAATTATTGGAAGATAACGTCAATAATGAGATTCGTATTTCCATTTTCAATGGTCTCGTTACAGAACTCACAGTCTGGAACTTCACCAATGTCTGGAACTACGTTTCCTGCGCATGCGATTGGATTAATTTCGCAAGGATCCTGAACAGCAACATCGCTGCAGGCAACAGGGTTAATTTCACATGGATCTTTTACATCACACATACCACTTGCGCATGGATCAAAATTTCCATCTCCAGCAGTAGGTGGTTCCATTGGTCTGACGGGTTCCATGGGCATTGGCTGCGGAGGTTGTGTGTTATCCGCTGCTGGTTGCCTTACTGGCTCGTTTGCTGGATCTATTTTTACTGGTTCTCTGTCTCCTCCAGAAGGCTCTTTAAATTCTGGTTCTCCCGCTATAGGGCCAGAGTTCCCATCGGATGGCTCACCAGCAACGCCACCGGTTCCGGTTCCACCTGCAGCTCCGCCTGGTCCAGCAGCTGGGCCACCAGCTCTTGGTCCACGTGGGCCTCGTCTATTTCCATTACCAGCTTGGGGTCCTTTTTTCTCCCCATTCCCAGCTTGCGGTCCCTTTTTCTCTGTGTTTCCAGCTTGATCGCCTTTTTTATCATCTCCACCAGCTTGATCACCCTGGTTATCTCCAGCAGGCTCTCTTTTTTCGGGATCTTTTTTATCTGGTTGTTTTCGATTGTTAGGTTGAGAGTTGTCGGCGGTTCCTTGTTGAGGACCTTGATCTGCCATTGTTTCCTGTTGAAGTTGTTGCATTTCTCCAGCTGGAACTTCAACAGGAGGTTTTGGTGGTTGATTAGGTGCTACCGAAGTTTTTTGTCCTGCCCCAACCGTAACTGGGTTTTTAAAATCAAAACCTGATCCCACAGGTTCACCGACTTCAACTTGCCCTTGGAAGGTAACGAATTCCGAGTTACCGCCACCTGGAGGCTGATTGGTTAAAAACTGAGTACCACGAACCCCTGCAACTGCAGATTTTGTTTTTACTCTGAATTGATTTTTCTTCGTATTATCGAATGAATCTTTTTTGAGGTTCGCTCGGAGCTTTCCGTAAATCACATCGATTAAAACTCTTTTTTCTTCTTTTTTTCCTTTTTTCAAGTCTTTCACAACGACTTTGGAGTTGGGCGAGATGTGAAGAAAATCAGTTTTGTTCGTTGGCATCCTGACTTTAGCGCGTCCATTTTTACCAGTTTGGATGGTGCCGCCTGAACAGATTCTTTTACCGCGTCTTGCTTTCTTCATCTTCTTAGAAGATTTGCGCTCTAGATATTGAACGTCACCTTTTACAACTTGGAAACTACCACAGGCATTTTTAAAAGCGTCTGCATCTTGTGGAAGGAGAAGGGCCAAGCCGATCGCCATTCCTATTACAACTTGAGTGAGTTTCATGGAAT
>CAZFYV010000296.1:0-4927 GCA_964523195.1 uncultured Pseudobdellovibrionaceae bacterium | reverse complement strand
GGTGGTGTTGATACCAATAGTGATTTACCAGTGCTGTTTCCAAAGTCCTTCTCCCAGAAAATGCTGGCTGCTCGAGGGGGAAGATCTGCTGGGCAAAAGATAAAACCGCTCTTAGGTATGAGGCTAAGAGACATTACTCCTGTTTTTCCTGGAGTAACAGAGCCTCGAACAGGAATGTCCATGGGGCAACATTGTGAAGCAATGGCCAAAGAGTGGGAAATTTCTAGAGAAGATCAAGATCAATTAGCTTATGAAAGCCATCAAAAAGGTTATGCCGCCTATGAAAGAGGATTTTATCGCGATTTAGTAACTGCTCATCGCGGACTCACTCAGGACGCGATTTTACGTCCAGATACAACTCTTGAAAAAATGGCGACGCTTAAACCAGCTTTCGACAAGAAAAGTGGTAAGGGGACTTTGACTGCTGCAAATTCGACTGCGTTGACTGACGGAGCGGCAACAGTTCTTCTTTGTTCTGAAGAGTATGCAAAGAAAAAGGGCTGGGAGGTCCTTGCATATTTCAAAACCGCGCAGCAGGGTGCCGTTGATTATGTAGAGGGTGAAGGCCTACTTATGGCCCCAACGGTTGCAGTAAGTAATATGCTTCAACGTTTAAATATGTCGCTTCAGGATTTTGATACCTATGAAATTCACGAAGCCTTTGCGGCTCAAGTGCTTTGTACGTTAAAAGCCTGGGAGTCAGACGACTATTGTAAAAACCGACTAGGGCGAGATAAGGCCTTGGGATCGATAGATCGTGAAAAAATGAATATTAACGGTGGAAGCGTAGCTCTAGGTCATCCCTTTGCAGCAACAGGCGCTAGAATTGTCGCCAGTCTTGCAAAATCATTGCATGAGACTCAAAAAAGTTCTGGCCTTATATCGATCTGTACAGCTGGTGGAATGGGTGTCGCTGCGGTTCTGGAAAGATAACTTAATTTAGAGTGCTGGAGCTAAGGATTGGCCGGAATAGTTAGTCCCCCAGCACTTTATCGATTTAGTAGTAGCACTATCTTCAAAGTAACAAGCGTGACCATGTCCAAGGTGCAAATTTTCTGGCTGCTTTATTTCAAATTCGATATTGCCTAGATTTTTGTTTTCTCCCCAACAAACGAGTTCTTTACCGTCCACCGCACAGCTCGTATTACCCTTTACGAGGACCTTTACTGGATCAGAAAGCTCCGGAACGTTGTTTTGACCCCAAAGATTATTGCCCCAGCATTGGATAGAACCATCAGCCAAAATACAGGTATGTTGACTGCCAGCTTTCATTTCTTGAAGATTAGAAATGTTTTTCGGAGCATCTAGCTCATTTTTTTGGTTAGTTGCCCAGCAAGGTCTCTTGCGAGCGTCACAGGTGTAAGAACCCCAACACTTAATTTTGTTATCTAGGGAGGCGCATGCATGCACTCCGCCCAGAGCAACTTTATCGATATATTTAAAATTCGAGGTTAACTCAGTTGGAACATTAAGTTGCCGGTTTTCGTTTTCTCCCCAGCAATTAAAGTCGTCATGAGATTTGGCACATGCGAAGTTCTCCCCAGCATATAGTTCACTGACACTTGTGAATGGGGGGACAAGCTCGACATAGTCGAACATGCCGTGCACAGATTCGCAGTCAACTTGTCCTCGGTTTAGAAAGCAAGCAAAGGCTTTTCCTGTAACAATTTTTGAGAGGTCTTTATCCGGCCAAGGAATTGATTTGCCCCAACAAGAAGCTTTGCTATTTTTTCCGAGAGTACAGGTGAATCCATCGCCCAGAGCGAAGTCCAAAGGACTTGGCACGGAGTAGGGTAGGATGATTGGTTCATCAATTGTAGAGCGTCCCCAGCACTTAATCCCTTTTTCATCTTGAGCACATGTTGAAGCCGAACCAGCAGAAATCATTTCTGGGTTTTCAATATCGGGAACATCGATTCGGGCTCCAAACCGTTCTCCCCAACAAACGATATCATCTTCAAGTTGAGCGCAAGTGTGGTTGTGGCCGGCTGACAATTTCTTAATATTTTCAAGTTTAGGTGGGGTTATCTTGCCTGAGCGATCGTCTCCCCAGCAGGTTACTCCATCATTATCGAGTACACAGGTATGAAATCGCCCGGCAACGATCTGTTTTGGGTTGTTAAAATAGCGCTTCGGAGGATCTGCCTGACCTAAATTTCTCCAGGTTGTTTTTTCTCCAGTACACAAAACTGAACTTCCATCGATGACACAAATATGAGCCTCACCGACTGCAACATCCTTTGGAGAATTGAGATCAAAAGAAAAGTTTCTCCAATCGAATAAGATATCTCCAGAGCAAGCCAGTCCGTCATAGGAGATGACACATCCTCGATCTTCAAAAGTACTCACAGACCTTATGAGTCTTTGTCTTCCGAGTTCTTTAAACAAATCTGAACCAGAGCAGGAAACATTGTATTCTGTATGGGCGCAGAGGTTGTCTCCCTCTGCAAAGAATATTGATTGCAATTGGACGCGAGTCCCGAAATCAAAGCTAGCATGGGAATAGATTTTTTCTGCTTCGTGGAATTGTTGCCCCCAACATAAAACCTTGTTGTTTTTAAGTTGGCAAAATTGTCCCTGACCCACAGCGAGCTTGGGTTTGATAAGGGTGTGACCTGTGCTGGTGATCAGAAAGGTCATAAAAAATAGGCTAAGTCCCACGATTTTTAGCATTGGAGCAAAGTAACAAAAAATAAGTAGAAATCAATATTTACGAAGGGGCTTAAGGGGATTTATTTTTGACTTAAGAGGCTACTAAATCGAAGTCATCATCATCCCTGGAGCGATAAACCTCAGGGTCTTCGAGGATTTTTTTGCGTGGAATCTCGATATGAAAAACTGAACCCACATTGATTTCGCTTTCAATCCATATCTTGCCGCCCATATTCTCTATGAGGCGCTGTGATATAGGCATTCCGAGCCCTGTTCCTTTATGATGACGACTGACCTTCTCAAGGGTTTCAAACTCATTAAACACCGAATCAATTTTGTCTTCTGGGATTCCGACGCCGCTGTCTTTGACGTGAATAGTCAGAACTTCATCGTTGGAATCAATCCAAATTTTAACACTTCCATCGGTTTTATTATATTTGATCGAGTTGCTAATAACGTTGTTAAGCACTTGCCTCAATCGCGGGCGATCGAAATAGCTTTTCTGATCTTTGTTTTTTTCTGAAAGTTCAAAACTCACTTTCGATTTGTTGGCATAGTCTTCTTGTTCTTCCACGATCGATTTAATAAGCGGGTAGGCCTCAAGTTCTTCAATGTAGAAGTCCATCTTACCAGCCTGAACTTTTGCGAAATCTAATATGTCGTTTACCAATTCCAGTAGGTGAAAACCTTGCTGGTAAATCGTGTT
This sequence comes from uncultured Pseudobdellovibrionaceae bacterium, assembly GCA_964523195.1. Taxonomy (GTDB): domain Bacteria; phylum Bdellovibrionota; class Bdellovibrionia; order Bdellovibrionales; family JAGQZY01; genus JAUHWN01. The sequence continues at coordinate 1,569 of CAZFYV010000296.1, read as the reverse complement.
TATAAACTCTTCCAGCTGTTCTTCGCTGTCGTAGAGTTTGTATTTGAGTACTTCACTTGTGGCGATCATGGCGGATAGTGGAGTTCTTAACTCGTGAGTTGTTAAAGCAATAAACCTATCTTTGGCTAAATCCAGGTCCTTGAGTTGTTTGTTTTGCTTTATTAATTCTTCGTGAGCAAGACGGATTTCTGCTTGTTTTTGGTTAATCTCTCTTTGAAGTTTTTTCTGATAAGTGACGTCCTGAAACATGATCAATAAGAAATCACCCGATTCATTTTTGACCCTTTTCACACCCAAATTTCCAATAAATGTGAGGCCATTAAACTTCTTTATTAAGACATCTTGGTAGAGACCTTCATGTTTTAAAAGTTCATCGTTAAATAATTTATAGTTCCCACCTTTAGAAGTATCTGGGAAAAGCTCATTAATATTAAATCTGACTTCTTCTTCCGGGCTCGAGATTTCAAGAGCTTCTTGAGCTATCTTGTTGATATAAAAACTTTCGAGTTGCTTAGAATCAAAAGCAACAATGCCCATCATGGATTCGTCAGATATAGATCTAAAAATTTCATTATCTGACTTTTGTTTACTCAATTTAGGCTCCTATAATACTTAAGAACCCATCAGCATTTTCAAGATGTGCTTTGATATTTGAAAGAAGCTCTTTGACTTGCTTAGGACTTAGTTGGAGCCGTTCAATGACAGCTTTTGGTGCTCCCAATGCCTTCGAATGTCCACTGTTTCCAAACTTCAAAGCGTGAACAAATAGATTGGCAACTAGGACTACGTCGATAACAGTATTTACCTCCGCCGAGACTCCCACTCGTTTAGCTGGGTCATTCTCGTGGTGATATTTAATAGTACTTCTTATCTTCGAAGGAAGTTTCCACTTGTCGGCTAGAATTTCGCCAATTTCAGTATGAGTAGGAACGCCCAAAGCTTTCTCGGCTTCGTGAATCGTCATATTGTTTGCTTTGGCATGTATCAGTATGTCTTCGAATTCATTTGGAGTTAGAATGAAACTTGCGAGTTTACCTATATCGTGGACGAGTCCACAGGTAAAAATATCCGATGTTGAGTTCAGGTCCATAGCTTTACCAATAGTTTCTCCGGCCATGGCCACACCTATACAGTGTCTCCAAAATTGTGTTGGGTCGAAAAGACTTGTTGAGTCTACTTTTACAGAATCAATAATCGAAGCAGAGAGTACTAGCTGTTGAACAGTATCGTATCCGATATAGCCAATGGCTCTTGCAAGACTTGAAACACCACCAGGTATCGCATAATAAGCAGAGTTGGCTAACTTTAAAACCTTAGTGGTTAAAGAAGGATCGTTGGACATTACAGCTTCAACGTCTGCTGTTGAAGACATCGGATCATTAATGATCTCAGTAACCTCATAAACAACCGCCGGAAGTGTAGGGAGTTCATCCAAACGATTGATAAGTATTTTTGTAAGGTCCGTAGCTGCGCCCATTTCGTCTAGTCCTATTCCTTTGAGGGTTTAACCCACAAGTTTTGGAAACTTTCTATCTGGGAAAAGTTCTTGTAATTTCTTGGACACTCTTT
>CAZFYV010000295.1:0-4942 GCA_964523195.1 uncultured Pseudobdellovibrionaceae bacterium | reverse complement strand
TTAAAACGTAAAAAAAATAAAAGCCAGCATCATGCTGGCTTTGTTTATAGCGAGGTAACAGAAATCATTTCGGTCAAAAAGGTCAACTATTATTGAGCACAACGACAACCTATGGAGTAGTCAGTATAGGTTGGGCCGTGCCCGCGTGTTCTATAAAATAATCTCGAATGAACTTGCCCCCAAAAACCACCATTAAACTGTTCGCGACCAGGTCTTGCTTGTCCATCAGTCACCCATTGGCCAAGTACTCCAACCATATCTCTCACACCATAATCTGAGACACATTGGCTTCTATCTCCACGAATTCCTGTGCGATTAAAATCTAAATCGGTCATTTCAGATCTGCTGTTATAGTCAGGTCTTCGCGTCACAGAATTAGGTAAACATTGCCTATGATTTGTTCCAAGAGCTGCCACTAACCATTCATTGTTTGTTGGGAGTCTTAGTCCCCGACTTCTACAGTAACTCTGACAAGAATGAAAAGTATGATTTCCCCTCGGAATACCACTAGCATCAGTGTCTAGCTCAGTATCAATGCAAACTTTGGTAAAATAAGTCTCATTACAAACTGATGTCATTCCAGTCGGGCAACTATGTTCTCTATCACAACGTCCGTTATGATTAAATCCACTGCGATCGACTTTGCTAAAATCAAAGAGATTTTCATTAAAGGACTCACAATGACCAAGCTCTGAGCAGCCCACATTTAAACGGGTGCTAGAGACCGTCCTTGGAATCGAAGCAGGACCACGAGTCGCATTAGTAGGAAGACCGTGTGCCTGGTAGAGCATACGCATACCATGTACGTCTCTCACTCGTGGACAATCAGAACCTTCCGCAGTTGCTTCAGCAAAAGGAATAGTAACTAATGGACGACCTGAAACGCTAACACGTTTATAGAGTCCATCGACACCGACGATACAGTAATCGCCTTCTTCATAATATGTACTTTGACCTGATCCTGTTCGATATTCCTCAGCACTCGCTGTGAAACAAGAAACAAAAGCCAAGCATCCAAACAATATGGATCCTAGGGTAAAATAGATTTTCATACTCTCACTCTCTTATAGAGAGTTTACTGATTTCATATCAATTTGAAACTGTAGGTTTGTAGACAGGATTGCTTGGGCGAATTTGGTCAATCATATTAAACATTTAAACAGTGTCTCATTTTGAGACAAGCTACTAATGCCAAATTGCTATACATGATATCTCTAGAAAAGAGTGGACTAATTTAGTGCTTTAAGGTCTTGCTACTGTGGCTTAAACATATTTGCTGTTCGAGAGTCGAATTCTTTGATCTGATTTTGCAAAGAAGAACGCGTACCATAGCTTAAGCGCTTTGGTGCCCTCCAAGACTCATCAGCAATACTAAACTGCCAATTATTTACTGACTCCATATATTCATTTGCATCGATTTCCAAATCTAAAGCCTCAAACATCATGCGCTCCGCTCTGACCAAACCTTGAAAAGCTCCTAAAAGCTGCAACCGAGCCCTTGGTTCAATTCCCACCATAAGCTCATTATCCAATTTCTTTTGAAAATCATAGTACTCGACGGCTGCATCAAAAGGACTGGATCGTTTAAGTGAACCATGATTAGTTCCACTAGAATGGAACCTGTGTCGCCATTCGATTCCACCCAGATGTCGAGTGACTTCTTTATAGAGAAGGTCGTACAAGCCCAGATAGTTGTCCTGGTCATTTACAGAAAGTGCATTGTAAAAGAGCTTATGAGGTCCATTTGATGCAAAGTATGTATCTCTACCCAAAATTCGAAGGACATTTTCGGCATGGTCATCAACCACAAGAGTTTCAAAGATTCTATTTACGATTTCTAAAAACTTCTTGGACTCCAACCTATAAACACTAGCTCTTTGACTTAAGCACTCTGTATCGCAAGATAGAAACTCAGAATAATCGAGATTAGAGTTAAATGCATACTTAAAGTAAGCTGCATAGTTTTGAATCATCTTAATCGCTTTATTCGCCCAACTTCCATACTCATGCCATTTATTTTTCTTAAAAGTTTCTTGCATACCTGTTTCGAGACTTACCAAAGGGTTGTCTGCTACAAAAGTCACCTTGATTTTAGCCCCACCAGTCATCTCTTTCATATCGTGTTCATCTGCATCTAAAAACTTAATCAGGGTTTCAGGATACTCAATAACGAAACTTTCTTCAGGCTTGGAGATCGTCTTGAAGGCATTAGATTGATCATAATAGCCATCTACTAAGTAGTTTGCGACTCTAAAATAAAACTCATAAAGTGAAAACTTGAATTCGACCTCACCATCAGAAACGATTTGAAACCCACCATTTCGTTTAAACTCATTCATGAAATCAGATTTCGCTGCTATGTTTGATTTGAAGTATCTCTCTGAATACCATTTGTTCAAGGCCTCTTGGATTGAACTCAATCCGGCTAGACTTGGAACGTCAAATCCATATCGATCATTCAATGAATTCTTATTGTCGTCGCTCAAGGAATTCAGCAATTGGATATCACCTGATAGCTTACTGATTCCACCAACAAAGTCATTGAGATCTCGCAATAAGCCATGAACATGGGCATAGTGAGCCTCTTCAGCTTTGAAAATAATCTTTCGGCGTCGAATCTCTTCTTCAGTGAGTGACAACATACAATCAGTAGAAGAGCTCATTAGTGACTTTAAATTATCTAAAAGCTTTTCTCTACCCTGGAGGTATCTTCCAAAAGCCGTTTCTATATCTGCTTTTGCTGGGTCATTCGAATTGCCGTCGCTTTCCCACTTTCTATACAAGGTATCTCTTAAGGCAACGATCCTTCGAAGTCTTGGATCCACATCTGAGCGCAAAAACTCATAGGCTTCATCTATGACTAAGTTCTTGTGGTCGTACTCATGATGCCAATCGAAGATTTGCTCAAGAAGCATAAAGTACGGATTATAGTTTGTTTCTAATAAGCCGTGATATGTATTTCGTTTCAAGTCAGAGATGTAAAGCTTGTTTTGGTAGTCTCTTGTTACCTGACCTGTTCTACTAAAATCTTCAGTGGCCTCACAGATATCCATAAGGTTATCAAATCTTGTATTTTGTAAAGACTCGTAATAGCTATTATATCTATTGATTAAAACTTCAGCATCGAAGAACTCAAACATTTCTTCGTCATCAATTTCAACTTCCCTTTGAAAACGTAGCTGAGTCGTCAAAAGAATAGAAAAGAAATCACTTTCACCTAAACCATAGTTTTCTAATAAGCCCAATTCCACAAAAAAGTAGGCTGCTAAAAAAGCTGTATAGGGCTCAATATCTTCGGTCATACTTTTTCCAGCAAACGGAAAAATAGACTTATAGGGAATAAGAGTGGAACCTCCAAAAAATCTATTCATTCCAACATTTGGAACAATAGAAACATTTGATAGACCTTCAATTTCAAGTGGCTTATTGAGCTTAGTCATCAAGAATATAAGTGCTAACTGATTTGGCAAGGCTGAAACTAAATGAATATTCTCTGGCAAAAAGAAAACGAACTTATTAAGTTCAGCAATTATTTTACCAAGGTTCTCCTCCTGATCACGAGCCGATAAATCTATAACCTCAGATTCAATGAAGCGAACTAGCTTTGAAAGGCCTGACTGAAATGATCTCCATGTCTCTACTGGATTTCCAAGTCCAAATTCATAGATCTTTCGAGCCTCGTCAACCGACCTTGTACCTAAGGTCTGCTCGTAAAGAGGCTGAAACTGACTATTAATTGAGAATACTTCATACAAAAAGGATGTTTTTAAATAGATGTTTAGTAGCTGGAGAACTCTGCTTTTATCCATGCTCGGAAGCCCTCTGTAAAGTGGCCTAGCCACTTCCTCATTCATATCCCTCAAAACTAATTTGAATATATAGATGAGCACTTCCTCATCGGTGGATAGCTCCAAATCAGAACTGTCAATAGACATCAATGACTTTAACGCTCTAGTGTTTATACCTTTTACTTTCTCATTCATCGCAGAAAGTGAATACTCGCTCTCGGAACTAGATCGCTTTACTTCATTCACAATCAAGTCTCTGATTTCAGGATTATCCATATTTTCAGAAAATGAAGCAGCAAATCGCGATTCGATCGATGAGTCAAAAACACGGTTTAAACTCCCTTCAACGATCATATTTAAATATGGTCTTAGAAAGTCGAGAACTTGCTCATCCGAGACATGGGTTCTATTTAAAACAAGTGCTAATAAACCATTGAATTGCTCAAGCTCCGCCTGGTCATCAGATTCCAGACGAGAACGATTCCAAGTTTTAGTATCTTCATTCCCAAAAATATTGATCAAATACCTTTGTGAGATCTCTAAAAACTTCTGATCAATAAGCGGCAAAGTATTTCTGTTTGAAAGGTGCATTCCGTATTTAAGCCAGAGAACTTGCTCTTTCACATCTTCAATTCGAAGTGAGATATAGTAAGCTAAATACCCCGATCTATAGTCCTCTGAGTAAAATTCAGAAAAATCACATTGATCTAATGTTCCTGTTTCGCAACCTGAGTAAAGACTTACCTGAATTTTATCCATCACCATATTCCATTGATCACTATCAAAACCCTCTGATTGGTGAACAAAAAGAAAAGATGTATTAAAACTCTTTAAAAGCTCAACTGTTTTATCTCTACTTTCCTGAAGTAAAGCCTTAAGGGCCTTTGGATCAAAAATTACGTTTAATAGAGTCGATACGTTTTCTGAATGGACATTAATATCAGTCGAGTCATTGATCTCTTTTAAGTTTCGATCAAAAACTTGAGAAACTTCGACTGATTCTGGCCCTTGCTCAGGCCCTAGGTATTCAGCTCTTTGCTCTTTATCGTGAATATGAATTTGAGGAGCTCGGTCTGAACTACATCCAATAACCAACAAAGACCCGATCATAAGAAATGCGGGTCTAAGAGAGTTACTAAATGATTTGAGAAGAT
>CAZFYV010000294.1:0-4958 GCA_964523195.1 uncultured Pseudobdellovibrionaceae bacterium | reverse complement strand
TGAAAGAGTTTTTGCCTTCGTTCAGAATCAACAGATTTTAGCTAATACAATTTCTATAGATATTTATAATAACGGAATAAAAACTTTTAGGCGATTTTACATTCTCTCTAGAAGAGTCGACGGCTTGTTTTACACTTCTCATTCAGGAACACTTGATTATTAAAAGAACGAGCGCGATTGCTTCCCTGCTTCACGCGCTCTTTGATTTAATTTGAAATATTAAATCTCTTTTGTAAAAACTCACTCACTCGCTTTGTCACAACCCCACCTTCTGTACCCATATTGCCTTTGATGACCAGTTCATCGTGACTTAAACTTCGAAAGTGTGCGTGGTTGGCATAAACATAATTACTGTTTAGGGCAGAGCTAAATAAACTCGACATTATATTAGAGAGCTCCCTTGGTCCCGCACCACCGGTTCCGATCCCAGCAGATATAATTAGAAACTCTGGAATATTATTGTTTTTCAAATAACTCATAGGAGAAAGACTCTTTTGTTTGGCGGCTTGAGTTCCAAACATCATTTCAATGGAAGGAATATTATTTCGATACCAGTCATCTTTAGCCATCAGTTTTAAGGCCTCAGTAACATCATAGACGTGAACGTCCGACGGAATGACAGCTCTTAGACTCTTTAATCCTATACCTTCATTTTCTAAATACCTCTTATCAGTTCCAACTAAAGAAACTAAATGCGCTCCAGCGGAATGTCCATAAAGGAAGGTTTGATTAGGGTCGAAGTTCAACTGAGGAGCCTTTTTGTGGATGAACTTTATAGCGCTCGCGATATCTTGAGCTTGATTTGATATCGATACAAGGTCAGGGTAAATAGGTCGAAAAAGTCGATAATTTACACTGACAAAAACAAAACCCCTTTTAGTGAAAAAAGTGATCATGTCTTTATTCCTTTGAACATCCGTCTTATCCCCTTTAATCCATCCACCTCCATGAACATAAATTAAAAGCTTCTTTTTGCCACTGCATGGAATGGCCGCCTGATGGATATCCAAAGACAATAAATTCGGATCGACCCCTACCAGTCTTTTATACTGTAAGGTCTCAATCGTCGTAGCGGTTGACGACTTGCATGAGGCTTTCGAACTTGCAATTTTTGAATAGTTTTTGAAGAACTCAGCCGTGACCACATTTTTACCTGACCCACACCAGTTAAAATAATCTTTGGCACGAACCATACAAGAGTTTTTATTAAAATCAGTCTGATTATACCAGTACTCATTAAAGCTGTAATTGTTCCAACCTGGAGATTCTGGACAGTCACTGTACTTTATCTGGCATCGAGTAGATCCTCGAACATTGGCTTCCGCAACGACTTTTCCAACTTGATTTAAAAACTCTGTTTTGACGAAATCATTTTTAGATAGTCGACACCAATCATGGTAGACATTGGCGAGCCCCAAGCATTGGTTCTGGATTCTGTCTGCATTTTGCTGAGAATCATAGAATGTAGCTGGAAATTTCTTTCCTGCTTCTGCAGGATTGTTGCACTTAGGTACTGTGACTCGGCAAGCACCTTCAGCCATTAATGAACTAAAAAATAAAGCAATTGATATTAAAACTACTTTCATTTCAACCTCCTAAAAGTAGCCCTAGCACAATTTACTTTCGAATTTGTAATCCCATTTAGAAAACAAGACAGAACAGGAAAAGTTGCTCAAAAACCAAGTTTCTCAAAATGAATCACTCTATAGACTCTAAAACTGAATAGATCGCTAAAGAATGAAGTTCTCAGGCTTTTTAGGTACAGCTTTTTTAAGATGACTTTTTAATGCTGCCATTGTCTCTTCTTCATTAAGATTTGAATCGAGAACATAACCAATATGAACTTTTTTAAGCTTACAATCCAGATATCCGACCATAACAGGGACTTTGGCTTTTTTAGCTATATGATAGAATCCAGTTTTCCAGTTTTTAACTGGCTTTCTAGTGCCTTCAGGAGCGATACATAAAAAACATTCATCGGTTTCATCAAAGACCTTAGCAATCTGATCAACATAGTGTTGTCCTGGCTCGCTTCGTTTTACTGGATAAGCCCCAAGCGCCAACATAAATGACTTTATTGGAAATACTAAAGCTTCATCTTTTATTAAAAAACGAAAGTTCAAATTAAGGGTAAACATTAAGCCAAGAGTATAGAATAAATCCCAATTCGAGGTATGGGGTGCTCCTACAAGCACTGCCTTTTTGAGATCATGAGGCACCTTCCCCTCAATTCTCCATCCTGACACTCTAAACAAAAATCGAACAAATGATTTTAATAGTCTCATCATCACTAATTCTAAACTCAACCAATGTTTAGAAACAAGAAACTATATCATATAATATTAGCATTTAAGGACTCCCACTTGCAGTCAGTCTCTATGTCACCTATTATTTCTTTATGGTAGACGAGGAAGAAGAAGACTTTGATTCAGGTTTTGATTTATTTGATGAAGACATCCAGCCCCGATCTAATTCACTTTCATCTATTCTTAGAACTGTCACAAAAGAATCTCCAAGTGAATTGACGGAAGTCATTGAAGGCTACAAAGATGACCTATTAGAAGGCCTTTACTCATCTTTTTTTCTAAGTACTAGTTTAGAAGAAAATTTGACTGATGACTCGAGGAAAAGTCTCGTTTTAGACTTTCTAAAAAACCTACCTCCCCCTTATCAGGAGATGGTTTCGGTTGGTCGATTAGACTCATTTCTTTCCAACGAACTCAATTTTGAAGACGCCGTTATGCAAATAACAAAGAATCTCACTAGCGGAGTTAGCCTAGAACCAACGAGATTTTGGGGAGAAGAGGAAAAAGCAAATACAGTCGCCAAACAAGTGTTAATTTGTTACCCCGGAGAAGCTCAAATATTTACCGCTAATCACGAGTTGTTTCCCGTGGGCCATAGAGCTGAAAAGAGTTATATTATCACTTGGCCCAATGCGTGCGCAGTGCTTACCTTTCTCGGCTGGGATTAAAATATGTCTTTTTTCGCTTTTAGTTCACCCAAAAAACCTTTTAACAAACAAGAAATCACGACCTTTATAAATTCTCTTCCAAACGTTTTACAGTTTGAAGAACCAGAACACAAAAACACTTTTATTTTGGCCGGACATCACTATGAGAGCATTAAAAAGCCGGTATCGCACAAACGATTTGAGGAAAAGGAGGAACCTCTTTGGACTTGTCCTCAAATCTGGCTTAGTGATGAACTAGTTGAAGTGGGGGTTAACTGGAGTGACACGGTCGAAAATGATCTTCGAAAATTTTGTCTCTATATATTAGACAACTATGAATGCACAGGTGTTGACCATGACGCCTACAAATACGCCACTAATAAAGAATGCATGGATTGGATCGATGAGTGGTTACTCGAAAGATCAGGAAGCAAGTAATCAGCTTAAGTTAAAATACTACACCCGCTAATCTAGCTCCACATCTGACATCATTACAAAGCCCATTGGGTGCCACTTTAGATACTTAGACTTTATTGGACACTTATCCTTTAGCTCTTCGTGTTTGAAGTCTGAGATTTCACCCATAGAGTTAAAAACCCATGACTTTTTTTCTTTTTGATCAACAAATGACAGACATCCACTTAATGGGTCATAACTAACCACAACTCCATCGATAACTTGAGTCACTCGAGTCACAATAGGACCAACAGCTGAGGCGGTAAACTGCTTCATAAGCTTCTTATCACAGTCTGTCCCCTTATCAAATTTCGAAGAGTCCCTTCCACAGGTCCATTCAACAATACTTTCACGGTCACCCGCCCCTTCTTTTTCGCAAATAAAACCATTTGCCGATACAAGGTCAATCTTATCGGTTAAGGAAATCAATTCATCTTGAGTGATAGCCTTTTTAGATAAGCCACTACAGGCCGACAAAAATAAGAAGGATAATGTGAGTAAAATTAATCGATTCATAGCCACTCTCTTTAGTACGACTAGAATCATCATAGAATTTTCAAAGAATATTATTCAACTGAATTTATAAAGAACTGGCCCCAACGACTTTGACATTGGAGCCAATCGACTTAGTTTTGTCTTTGACGAGGTAAACCCTGTAAAATTTGATCTGGCATCACCGCTTGAGTATGAATTCTAAAATTTAGAACTCCATGGGTCATACTACCATCTTTTTTAGTAGTGACAGTCACAGACGCTTGCTCCTCAGCACCTAACCCGGCATAAATTAAATCGTTTTCACGATAAATATCATCAGTAAAGTATAGCTGTGTGACAAGTTTCACCTGGCCACCAACCCAAATAGCTACATGGATGTGTCCTGGTCTCATCCAATCATCGCTAGCCTTATAAGGCTGTGGTCTAACGGTAAAAAATGAATACTTCCCGTCCTGTCCACTTTGACCCCAGTAAGCAAAATTTGGATCAATACCATTCTGATGAAAAGCGGGATCTGAAGGATGATTGTAAGCTGCCTGCTGAGCTCCATTGGCTGCAGCGACTCTCCCATCAGTCTGCCAAATTTGAACAACCGCATCTTTAACGAGCTGCCCATTTTGATCGTAAACTCCACCTTCTAGCGAAAGAAACTCACCCTTAGATACGGTTCCAGTTGTAGTTGCCATGACCGAGTTATCAGTAAAAGCCAACTGCCCTGGATAGAATGGACCTGTAGTTTGAAGTGGTGTTAAAACATTAGGTATAACTCCAGGATCGCTAGCAAACTGCTGTTCACAAACCTGAGCAAAACTTTGATATGAAAATAGAATAGCTACTAAATATATACCCAACCTGAGCACAATATACCTCCAACAAAAAACTAATTCTCACTAACAACAGAGTTCTAAAGATTTTCAGCGCGCAGCGCAATTGAGTGCTAAGCTTTTGTAATATTTAGAGATTTAGTGGTCATCTGAAACCTAGGGGCGTTTCGGACAGGCCATTTTAGGCCTTCTCAAGCCAAACCATGAAACTATTATCTTTGAGAAGAGTG
>CAZFYV010000293.1:0-4988 GCA_964523195.1 uncultured Pseudobdellovibrionaceae bacterium | reverse complement strand
ACCCGCACGACGAGTCAAATAGTAACCATAGCGATCAGCTACATACTCATCATCCTTTGAGAAGCTCTTACCAACGAGATCAGTGATTGTATCTCCAAAGAATGAAAGCATCTGAGCCGCTTTCTGTCCGTCTGAGCCACCCGCTAAAGTTAAGGCCTGGATACCCAGTTTCATCATTCCAGCATTTGCTGCAGCTGTTTCAATTTCCTTAACTCCATGCTCCCACATGATGTGACCCATCTCATGGCCTAGAATAGCAGCTAGCTGATCTTCATTTTTAAGCATCTGAACCATTGCCGAAGAAATGAGAACAAAGCCTCCTGGAGAAGACATGGCCATTGGAGCATCTGACTTAAAGACTCCAAAATGAAAACCCTTAAAGGGACTCGACCCTCCTTCAGTTGGCTCCACATGCAAAGCTAAGTACTGCCCAACCTTATTAATGTAATTCATAACCGCTTTATCTTCGATCAATGGGTATTTCTCCAACACCGTCGCAGCAAAAGATCGACCAACATAGTACTGTCTAGATGGCGTCATCTTTAAATCTGCCTTCTGCATGTCTTTGTCTCCAGTGATAACACCAACTGTATGGACCACACTGGCACAGCCTGTTCCAAACAAGAAACTAGTTACGAGAAGAATGAGAATATTTTTTGGATTGAGTTCTAATTTAAAGTTTTTCATTACTTCCTCTTCTTCCCTCTAGATGCCTGTGGCGGTGAAATCATTTTACTGTTAAGGCCACCGCCTTTTACGAAGCTCTTATAAGACTGGAAAACCATTTCATCGAACTTAACTTTTTCTAAGCGATCTACAGCCGCAAAGTTTTTACTCGGATTGTCTTTACGATAGGCATCTTCTGTTTGAGGATCAAAACCTTTTCCGACAGTACCAATGTCACTTTCATCAAGAGCCGGATCAACACCGTCTTTTGCAACGTAATCACCTTTTCCAACTTCTGCGATTCGCGAGCCCCTTGTTTCTACCACATGGCTCTTGATCCATCCCTTGTGAGACTTCCCTTTTTTAGTTACAGAAATTTTAAGCCAACCACGCTTATCACTTACAATCTGAACACGATCGCCATACTTAATCGTGGTTACTTTTTTAGAAAACATACGAGGTTTCGAATAAACCTTGGCTGAATCCAAACCAACAACTCCGAAACTCGAATTGTTAGCCCATACGGTTATAGAAAAACTAAGGACAATTAAAGCGAAAACACTATTTCGAATCATGGATCCAAACCCCATCTTTAAACTGTTTTGGTCGCCCACCGATGATTGCCAATTCACATCGACCGAGTAACACTTCGGAAGGCCCAAACTCTTTAAGAGGCAGCAATAAATCTACCGCTTCCTTCCAATTTTCTTTTCGGTAATTCTCATAAGCTTGTTGAAAGACTTGGACTTGATCTTCACTGAGGTCTAGCTTTTCTGTGTAGATTTTTGTTGGCGCAGTCTTTCCTTTAACCAATACCTCATCGATACAAATTAGATCGGGATGTGTCTCAATACCAAGGGCCTGTAGCACATCGGAACTGATAAGAGTCAGTACATTGTATTGTTTACCTAGAGATTCCAGGCGAGCTGCCAAATTTACCGAGTCTCCTATTGCAGTATAGTTGTGCCGATCTTGAGACCCAATATTACCAACAATTGCTTCTCCGGTGTGAAGACCAACTCGAGCTATAAAAGTCGGACAATCCTCTCCCAATCGAACTCGTGCCTTTTCATTAAATCGGTGGACTGCCTTTTGAAAATTTAAAGTTGTCTTTAAACCAAGCTCTGCATGATTATCCTGACCATTGACTGGAGCACCCCACAAAGCCATCACGGCATCACCTATAAATTTATCCACATATCCATCGTGCTCAAAAATAATATCTACAACCTCATCAAGATACTCATTTAATAGCTCCACCAATTCTTGGGCAGGCATGCTTTCAGCAATGGTTGTAAATCCAGACAAATCAGAAAAACAAATAGTGATATCTCGACGCTCACCAAATCTAGAAACTTTCATTTCCCCTGAGCGAACCAACTCAACCATATCCTTTGACATGGAGTGGGCTAACAATTTGGCGTAACGACTTCTCTCTTTAAACTCTTGTTGATATCTAATTGCAAAAAATCCCCCTAAGATTGCGGCTGTTTTAATCCCCAGGGGAAATGGGTTTAACCAGATTTTGTATTGCCACAATAGAATCATTAAAACCATGGGCGCACCTAAACTAGCCCAAGCGATAATTGACCCCGAGTAGACGGGAGTCTTCAAAAGAGATAAGAATACAAGCGATCCTAGAGATATAAACAAAAACAGATAAATTTCGTAACTCAATTTAAATCGATTGATATAATCTTCATTTAGGAGATTCAAGGCACCATGGAGATGCAAATCAACTCCAGAGGCTTTTGGACTAAAAGGCATAGGCTTTACATCAAAAAGCCCTAAGGCTCTATAACCTACAATCCAAACTTTATTTTGAATCCCTTTTAGAACATCAGGAATTTCCCCAGACTCTTCATAATCGTTGTAAGCTTTAAGCAAATTGTACATAGGAACACGATTGAGAGTTGATATGTCATAGAAATGTACGAGAATTGAATCTTGCCCTTTTGTGATATCCATATCTCGCCCAGGGGAGATCACTGCCTGATGTCCTAAGGTTGGATATTTCTTCTTGGTTTTTTTATCTTCAATATAAAATGGAAAGGTTCGATATATTCCATCAACTTCAGCCGGAGGAGTAACTGCTCCATAGAGAATATTCTCCTCGTAACCCTGGATAATTCTCTTATAGGGAGGCTGAACTTTCCCCGTAGGTGCAGGCATAACAACTTTTATGCCTGAAGCTCGCATAGCCTCATTGAAAGCCAAGTCATCTTCCAGGCCATAAGTGGATTGAGAGTCGAATAAAATATCAAAGACTATAAGTCTGACATTCATAGCCTTAGCCATTTCAAAAAATCCCACATAGAGCTCTCGCGGCGGTGGAAAACCAAACTCTTCTTCGGCCAGTTTGGCTAAAGTAATATCATCGAATTCGACTAAAATAACATCTTCATCTTTAATTTTAGCTGGGAATTGCTGCTGCAATATATCGTAGAACCACCAGCCAGGTCTCTCTAAAAAACTGCTGGTAAATGAGTAGGTCGCCGAGACCAAAACACTCAGACCTACAAATAATGCAAGGACGATCAGATTCTTTGCTTTCAAAAATAACTCCTAACAGTTTATTGTCTCGCGTTTCTTTGTTAAGGTCAGGGTTCTATGGATAAAAAAAACCAAAGTCGTGGCCAATTTCAGGATCAAAAAAGTATCGAAGTGCTCTTCGAAGACGAATGGCTTGTGGCTGTAAATAAGCCCAGTGGTTTACCCACACAACAAACCCTGGACCCAAAGAGACCTCACCTTTTTGGAGAGGTTAAAGCTCAAAACGGATATAAATATCTAGCCCTTCACCACCGCTTAGACGTTGGTACCAGCGGCGTCGTCATCATGGCCAAACACAAAGGAATCAATAAAGACCTTTCTAATATGTTCAAGAACAGAGAGTTCGGTAAAATCTATGAGTTTATGGCTTATTCGCAAAGCAGTCCTAAAAATCAATGGACCATCGATAACCACTTAAAAAAAGTTTCAAAGCCAAAAGCCCATATGATTGAAACCAAATCCGGGGGCGACCGAGCAATTACCGATTTTAAAATTCTCGAACAGATTAATTCGTTTCTTCAAGTCCAAGCCACTCCAAAAACCGGACGAATGCACCAAATACGCGTTCATGCACAACAAAGTGATCTAATGATGATTGGGGATCGATTCTATGCCTATAAAAGTCCTATTCAACACCCAAGAATGCTTCTTCACGCAAAATCATTAACCTTTGTTCATCCTAAATCCCAAGAAGAAATCACAATAGACTCTCAACTACCGTGGAATTTCAAAACTTTGGTTGATGAACTCAGCAATAGCTAAAACACAAATTTCTCAAATACATATCTCTGGACTATTAATTATCTCTTAGTGTCTAAGACTGACATTTTCGACAGAAAAAAGAACTGCGTTGACCGATAACTTTCATTTGAATTGGCTCTTTGCAGGTCACACAAGGATCTCCTTTTCGGCCATAGACTTTGAAGCTATTCTGAAAATACCCTTCAGACCCTCCAGCCTGCTTAAAATCAGAAATAGTTGATCCACCAGCCTTAATAGCTTCATCGAGGACATCTTTAATTTCTTTGACCAATGTCTCATAGGATTTTAATGTAACCTTAGACGCTTGCTTCTGGGGCTTTATTCCTGAACGGAAAAGCGCTTCACTGGCATAGATATTACCTACACCTACGACGATTTTTTGATCCATTATAAAATTCTTAACTGCAACGATTCTCTTGCGAGCTTTTTCTTTTAAATATTCAGCTGTAAAGGCCTCATCCAGAGTTGGATCAGGCCCCATACTCCGAAGCAACTTGTGCTCCATGATTTCAGAATTTTTAGCCACATCCAACACCCCAAAGCGTCTTGGGTCATTGTAAACAAGCACCAAATCATTTTGAAATTTGAGATGAAAATGGTCATGTTTTTTTGAGCCATCGTTTCCCAACTCTCGCCAATTACCTGTCATTCCCAGGTGATTCAATAGGGAGTGGGTTTCAAAGTCAAAAAGCAGGTACTTGCCCACTCGACGAATACTCGTCAACTTTTGACCTTTAACATTTCGAGGTAGGGATGGTGGAATTTTAAAGCGAAGGTCTTTCCTAAAGAGCTTAACTTCTCTAAGCTCAGAAGAAGGTTTTACTATGGATTGAAGACCCCGCTTTACGGTTTCGACCTCTGGTAATTCTGGCATAGATTTGTGTTACCAAGTCAGAGCTTAGTTTTCAAGGGCATTTAGCAGCTCTTGACCACTCATTTGTGGACGAACCAAGTGAAGTTGGTGAGGATTTCCTGAAGAGCCTTGTACATGAACATAGACTACATTT
>CAZFYV010000292.1:0-5012 GCA_964523195.1 uncultured Pseudobdellovibrionaceae bacterium | reverse complement strand
TCATAAACGGCTACGAACAAGAACTCTCTGAACTTTACGCACAGAAAGAGCAAATAGAGGAACACCTTCAACAAATTGAAGTAGGGTCTGTAGATGCAGAAATCATTGACCAAATAAATACCGAAGAAGGACAAGATATCCTCCTTAAGGTCGACCGGTCCTATACGAATCTAGATGGATTACACATCTTTATACCAGGAAAACAAGTAAAGGGAGCAGACCAGCTGACTGTTTCCGTAGTAATTACAAAAAAGCCAAAAGGTACGACTGCTTGGAAGTCCGAATTCGAAGCGAAAATCTTGGTTAAAAGTGTTTATGGAATACACTCAAATCTTAAAGCCTTAGTTTTCTACAATGAAGAGATGGCAAATCTGGATCCTGATCTGACCAAGACCTATTTTGCTCGCCATATCCTAAACTCAGATGAGATTCCTGATCAAGTCAGACTTCGACCCGATCTCAAACGTCTGTACGCCTCAGACCAATCCGGATATAGTTGTGATATTAGCGAACTAAAGTTTTCAGAACCCCTAGAGGGAGAAGTCGGTCGAAGATGGTATATCAGTTACTACTATGACCACGATAGAAACTTAGGACAATTAGAAGACTATCAAGGTAAAGAAGCGACCTATAACGGTCATGTCGGTACAGACTATTCAATTGCCAATTTCAGAAGAATGGACCGTAACACCGCAAAAATAATGGCGGTAGAAAATGGAACTGTTGAACATATTGATGATGGTTATAGAGATCGCAACAATCGAGATTCGAGTATGGTTGGTGTGTGCGATGACTTTATGAACAACAAAGTTTATATTAGGCACGATAATGGATTTCTCACCATATATAAACATCTAAAGAAAAACTCCATCCAAGTGAAAATCGGAGACCGTGTACAGGCAGGCGATGTCATAGGTGTTATGGGGAGTTCAGGGTGCTCGACAGGTCCCCACTTACACTTCGAAGTTAGAGGCTGTGATGGTGAAACTTACGATCCTTTTAAAGAGAATATGTGGCTTGAAGAAGCTGAGTATGAACCAGAAACTAAGTTAATGGACTTTGCAATTAGCCATAACACTTTTAAAAACGTTCAATCCACAAGAGTTCCACCTCCTCTAAACGTAACGCAAATGCAATCTGGCACTCAGGTCGGATGGGCTTTTTATTGGTCCACTCCTAAAAGGCAAAGGGTTCAAGTCAGATTTTTTAAACCTAATGGATCTCACGGTTTTACCCTAAACCGAACACTCGGCTCTGGAAGAATGTGGCGCACATGGGGAACCGCACGGCTCTCCACAAAAGGACAATGGGTCGTACGAGTTTACCTTGGTTCGAAAAACGTTCGTACTTTTCCAATTTGGGTTCAGTAAGTTCTTTTATAAAATGGGGTGAGTCACCACGACCCACCCCGATTAAGGGAATCTAAAATTCGCGAAAACTAGGAATTTCAGATGATTTGTCGGGCACAATAATGCTCTGACTTTTGCTTTTTAAGTTAGTAATTTTGCGAGATAATTTCTACAGAGTGTAGACCTCGAATTGCTCCACATGGTACTCAGGTTCAAGTTTGAATGTTACTGAATGACCGAGCTTATTTTCAATAAATTCAACCATTTCTGGGGCTTCACCATAAATCCAATTAACCACATCACCATGGCAGTGAATAAAAGTTGTGCCCTTTGGATTAGGCTTCTTAATTTCTCTTTCAAGGGAAGCAAATATTTCATGGGCAATCGTAGATTTCATAAGTGTATATCCACGACCTTCACAATATTCGCACGGTTCACAGAGATTCTTATTAAGACTCGTACGCATACGCTTTCGAGTCATTTCAACTAAACCCAGAGATGTCATAGAAACCACTGTTGTTTTGGCTCGATCTTTTTTAAGATCCTCCCGCAAAGCGTTCATTACTTTTTCTCGGTGAGTTTCTTTTTCCATATCGATGAAATCAATTATTATAATTCCACCACAATTACGAATTCTCATTTGGTGGGCAATCTCGTCGACTGCTTCCATATTGGTTTTTAAAATCGTCTCATCAAAATCTTTTTTACCTACATAGCGACCCGTATTGAGATCGATAACTGTTAAGGCTTCAGCCTCATCAAAAACAATATAACCGCCAGATTTCAACCACACTTTTCGTCCCAAGGCTCGCGACAATTCAAAGTCAACTCCGTACCTATCAAGAAGTGGCTCCCAGTCAGAATATAATTCGAGTTTATCTTTAAATTGAGGCATAAACTTTGTAATGAACTCTTTTGATTTCGAATAAGCTTCTTTGTCATCGATTCGAATTCTATAAACATCATCTGATAGCATATCTCGTAAAGCTCTAAGCTCAATTCCAAGTTCCGCGTGAATGACTCCAGGTTTATTAGAGACTTGTGAGTCATCTTGAATTTCTTTCCATAGCTTTTGCAGGTAATCTAAATCTCGCTGAATATCCTCTTCAGTTGCCCCTTCTCCAGCGGTTCGAATAATTACTCCACCTTCTGGATTGATATTCTCAACACAAAGCCTTAAACGCTCTCTTTCTAATTCATCTTCAATTTTTCTAGATACACCAATATGTTTCAGCGTTGGCATATAAACCAAGTATCTTCCAGGAAGTGAAATATGGGTCGTTAATCGAGCGCCTTTTGTCCCCAATGGATCCTTGGCAATTTGAACAAGGAGTTTTTGCCCCTCACTGACCAATTCTTGAATCTTTGGTTTAGATTCATCTTCATCAAGTTCAATTGGGATATCCTCGCCTTCTTCATCTTCGTCGATGTAATAGGGCTCGCCTTTTTGAATATCTTTGCGTACGTCTCCGACATACAAAAAAGCAGCTCGATCTAGACCAACATTTACGAAGGCTGCTTGCATACCAGGTAAAACACGAATGATTTCACCTAAATGAATTGAACCGACCAAGGTCGGGGACTCTTTTCTTTCAATCTTGAGATCAAGTAACTCACCGGAGTCGATATAGGCCACTCTCGTTTCGTGGGGTCTGACACTGATGATGAGTTCTGAGCGCATTCTACGTACCTTACTAGACCTAAGTCCCTACTCTTTTTGCTACATGGACGACATGTAAATGCCGATAACTTCTATAGATTGTACCAGACAATAGGAGATCTACGTCAATGGCCAAGTTAGATGAGTTATTCAAAGTAATGGTGAGTGAAGGTGCCTCGGATTTACATTTAACGACTGGAGCTGCTCCAAGCCTAAGGCTTCATGGATCTATCAAGGCCATGAACTACCGCGAACTCACAGCTGAAGAGTGTCAGGCCTTAATTTTTGAAATCTTAACTGAGCGCAATCGAAAGCAATTTATTGAGAATTGGGAACTTGATACAGTTTATCAACTCCAAGGTACAGGTCGATTTCGTGTAAACGTATTTATGCAACGAAAAGGAATTGGTGCAGTTTTCCGACACATTCCCACAGAAATTTTAACGGCTGAACAGCTAAACCTCCCACCGTCTGTGATGGATCTCGTGCAAGTTCCAAAGGGTTTAGTATTAGTTACTGGTCCGACGGGTTCTGGTAAGTCGACAACGCTAGCGGCTCTCATTGACTGGCTAAACAGAAATAAGAAAGATCACATTCTTACTATTGAAGATCCGATCGAATTTACCCATGAAAACAAAGGTTCCTTAGTTAACCAACGTGAAGTTGGTGGACATACAAAATCTTTTGCCAAAGCCTTGAAAGCAGCTCTTCGTGAAGATCCAGATATTATTCTTGTGGGTGAGATGAGGGATATCGAAACAATCTCCCTTGCAATTACTGCTGCAGAGACAGGACACTTGGTTTTCGGAACGCTTCACACGATGAACGCTGCAAAAACAGTAGATCGTGTTATTGATGTTTTCCCTGAAGATCGCCAGGCACAAATTAGAACTATGTTATCTGAAAGTTTACGTGGTGTAATCGCTCAGGCCCTTTTACCAAAGGCAGGCGGCAAGGGTCGTGTAGCCGCCATGGAAATTCTTATTAATACAAAAGCTGTTGCAAACTTGATCCGTGAAGGTAAAACCTTCCAAATCCCTTCAACGATGCAGACTAGTAAAGGTCAGGGGATGCAGACCTTTAATGATCACGTGATGACTCTTATTCAAGAAAAGAAAATTGATGTGGCAACAGGATATGGATTTTTAGGAAAACCAGTACCAAACGCTGGAGCGGCAACACCTCAGGCCCAGCAACAGCAACAACAACCTCAAGGTGGGCCGGCTCAAAACAGACCAGCTGGTGGACCTGTTCAAAACAAACCACAAGGTGGACCGGGAATGCCGCAACAAAATAAAACCGGTGGCATGTTGAAAAATCCATTCAAAAAAACTAGCTAACTAATTGTGAAGAATTTGTTTTTAAGAGTCTCTTATACTGCGATAACTTTGGTTATCGCAGTTTTACATTCGGATGCTAAAATGAATACTACATCGTCTTTTAAAAATACATTCTCAAAAATCGAAGGCTCCCCTTCGCCAAGTAAAGATGAAAAAGCTTCCATTCTGTTTAATGTTTCTGAAACGGTTAACTGGGGGGATGAGATTATTGTGTATGCTCACTTGAAAAACCCAGAACACATCTTAACACCCGGAAGTCTCAATGCATTTAATATCGACATTAAAAACAAAGAAACAAGTGAATATGTTAACGACTCTGGAAATTTTCATTTAGGCAATCCGCCGATCAACCAAGAAAAAGAAGCCTTCGAAATACTAGATAAAAATAAAGAAATTTATTTTAGTGGAGTTGTTTCTAATGAATATAGTGTTTTAACGCCCGGAAAATATACAATCTCCTTGAGTCATCATAAGCTATCAAGCGAATCGAAAACTATAACTATTGAAAATAAAGGGTGGAGAAGAGATTTTTCGGATTTTATGGCAAATCAAATCTGTAAAAATAAACTTCTTTCAGATTTCGAAGATTACCTCGATTGGGAGCACAATATGTCGCTCATAGATTTACCAGAAAACGCAGACCCAAAAGACTTTGAATTTAAG
>CAZFYV010000291.1:3675-5013 GCA_964523195.1 uncultured Pseudobdellovibrionaceae bacterium | reverse complement strand
TAGTCAAAACCCAAGAAGAAAAATGCCGGTAATTTGAGCAAGTGGTGGCGACAAACTGACACATTGCCTTTGTCGCCACCACTTGCTCTTTTGAAAGATCGTCACGAAGAAAAAACGCAGCCTGAAAAGGCCCAGTAGCTCCCACTAAAATCCCCAAGAAACCAGTGAATACACCAACGGGCGCAAACCCCCAATGTGGAATATTTAACTTTGGAAGCTTTTTTGGTTTAAACAAAACGTAAAAAATTAAAACAGCAACGAGCAAAAGAGGAACTGTTTTGGAATCCAGGGATTTAATAAAAAGAACAGACAATCCTGCTCCAATTGGAGCACCTATTATAAAAAACTTAAAAATAGGCCAACTGATATGCTGGCGTAGGATCAGAGTTCTGGATCCATTACTCACCAATTGAGCAACGCCGTGGATTGGAATCAAAACTTCCCAAGCCATAAAAAACGTCATGATGGAAAGTAAAGTCACTCCACCAGCCATTCCAATCATTCCTGAAATAGCGGCTGTAAGGATGGCACAAATAAATAGTACGACTAAAGTTATATGACTCATCGAGGGCTGTAGACTACTGCATTAACCTCGACTTATCACTAATTTTCTTTTGAAGGACAAAAGGCAAGGCCCCAAAACCCAAGTCCCCTGGGCTTTAGCTGTTGCGCGGATCATTACAAATGTTTGTCCAGTCAATTTTCTGACGCAAAAACTTAAGCCTCACTAAATCTTTTCCGTTTATCCAACAAAGGTATAACAACAAAGGTTTTCATCATGGTTAGTTTTTTCAAGTATTTACTCTCAATAGTCCTTTTTATCGTCATGCTTTATCCAACATTAAGTCGTGCCAATAACCCTATTCCTCAACACTGGGACGGTACTCTTAGTCCAGACGATATTCAGAAGATTAACCTTGGCGAAAAGACAACGCAGATCTTATTCGACGCTATTGATGATGTGGACTTTAAACCTATTGATACTAACGGCCTACAGACAAAGATAAGGTTCAAAAGAAAAATCTACAACGATCCGGTAGATGATCGCTTTTCAGTGGTAGATAGTTTTGGTCTAAAACTCGATAAAACCGTTTCGGACAATATGGAAATCGGCGGATTGCCAGATGTGGGCCTTGGCTTTTATATGTCAGTCGGCGGAGAAACTGAGTTCACAAATATTAGACAGGTTTCAAAATCAAACTTAGCTAATCACTCATCGATTCAAGACCGCCTGAGTGAAATTAGTAGGTCTCCTTGGTACAATGAATTTGTTGAAGACACGGGCCAAGCTCTGTCTAATAACAGTCAAAAAACGCTTTGTCCTTTTGATGATGACGA
>CAZFYV010000291.1:0-3575 GCA_964523195.1 uncultured Pseudobdellovibrionaceae bacterium | reverse complement strand
TCTTCGAAATACGCACAAGTGAAGGTGGCGCGAATCAAAGAACGAGGCACTGGCGTTACACTCGGTGGAAGTCAGCAGACACAAGTGTTCGATGGAATTTTCTTTTTAGAAAGGCTTTCCGGAGAACTCGAAATTGTTCCTTTCAATATCTCTCGCGCCAACACCCATCGAAACCTATTTGAAGTCACCTACCGATTTGATATGGACTCAGATCAAGGACAAATGGCTTTTAAAAGAGCTGTCAAAGGTGATTTTCTCTTTGCAGAGAAAGCGACGATGAACAGCGATGGCAGTACCCCTAGTATCGATGAAACCGGAGTTGAAAGACTACTTATCGAAGATAGTACTAGCCAAACGACTTCTTTAAGAAACAGAACTCGCCTGTCATTTGTTTTCAAGCGCGATCAAAATAGCAGTTATGAAACAGTTGAGACACAACTCACTCATCCAGATGGAAAGGTGGACTACTTTCAGTCACTGGCACAAAACTCCAATGAGTGGAAAATGTTTTTTGCTTGGTACGAAAAGTTTACTTATAAGATTTCATTGAAAGCCAATCTCACTCAACTTAACAGAGGGCAAGACGATCAAAATGCTCTCAAATTGATTGTTGAAGGTGAAATTCGAGATAGTCATACTACTAATAGAGAATGGACATCCTATATACTGGAAGTCGAAAACTCTCTGGGCCTTTCGCCAGTCCTCACCCGTGCGCCTCAAACTCAAAGCTTTATCAATGTTGGAGGACCAAATAAACTAGGTTCCTCACAACTCTACTATAACTTTCAGGTTGAAAAGGACGATATTCTTACTTTTCTAAATGCCACTGAAGCCCAAAGATGGGAAACACTTGAATCCGCTTTTGGAGTAAGTAAAGGAAGTTGGTCTTCGGCTGGAGCAAGGTTTTTCTGGGGTCTCGTTAGCCTACCACTGAGCGTGCTCAATATTCCACTCGTCTTTACTGGAGCTCATTTAAGAACTGGTTCAATTCTCTACCACGCCATCAATCTAGAATCAAAATGGCAAGAGGCAGTTGAAGAAGACAATATTGAAGACCAACTCAAACAACTTGGTCGCCTTTTTTACGACCCTAGATATGGATATGAGGTTGTGCGAATTATTCGAACTTACCTTGATGGCAGTCCGATCAACTATGCCATGACTTCTTCAAATCAAACACTTGGAGACAATCGTTTAGATGGTAGAAGTCACCTGCAAAAAGACGATCAGACATCTTTTATGGATCAAATGTCCTCTGCAGAAAAGCAAGCGTGGGAAGCAAGCACGTCAGTTTCAAATATTACTCTTTCTGAAAGTGGCACGGTGAAAGTCGAGTTTGAACTTCACAATGACGTCCACTCCATGAATATCCAATTCTTAGGTCGAAACTCATCTGGTGAAATTACTCGGTCAACTTCTCTCTATATAAAGTCTGACGGAGAGACTCCACTTTTGGCCGGGAAAAACCAAATCGAGTTTGATAAAAATAATGGTGATTTCAAAGACCTATTTGATATCATCAAGTATAGCCGAGAGGTTAATTTAAAGCTCTCAGTATCCCCTCAGGGAATCTTTTGGGGAGATACTCAGAAACTAACCATCAGCAAATAGATCGATCTGGAGCACATATTGGAACGTCGAAAAAGAGATGCAGGACGAGCAGATGATAGAAGAAGTGGGGATCGCAGAGTTATCCCCAGGTTTTCTAATTCAGAATTTCGATCTAGCCTCACTCTTGTAGATTTGTTTCTTAAAATTTATATACCATTTGTTCTGTGCGCAGGATGCTTTGAACTTGCACACGGCTTAAAATCCCAAGGCCAAGCATTAACTCGGGGAATCTTCTTTGTCGTAGTTTGCTTTGCTCTAGCATCAATGGCCTGGAAAACCCAAAAAGCCCTCAAGTCATACTTAGACTCTGAATCAATCACCAAATTGGTGATTTTCCAGAAGACGCTGGGAATGAAAATGCTTGGTCTCCTCGCAACAGGCTGTATTATCTATATCTTTTCAGTCATTTTTAGAGTCTAATTCCATTTATAGATTTATATTTTATTCGAAAACCTGCGAAGGAGACGACCATGAATCGCCGAAATTTCGTTAAAAACCTCGGCTTTGCCGCTGGAATGAGTTCAATCCCCGCCTATGCTTTTTCAAAGTCTGCAAAAGCTGTTAAGGGCGCTCCAGATAAGAAAATTCGTAAATCACTTGATATGCTCACTGACTCTATCGAAGCCTGTGAAAATGTCGCTCGAATCTGTCTTTCTCATTGTAATGCCCTACTCGGTAGTGGCGATACTATGCTGGCTGACTGCCAGTTCGCCGTTGTAACGATGTTAGAGTCTTGCACGGCTGCAAAAAATGTTGCCTACGCGAATATGTATAGAATGGATGCAACATCTAAAAAGAACCTTAAGATGATTGTAGAAACTTGCCAGTCATTCTGTGAACACTGTTTAAAAGAGTGTGATAAACATGCTGATCACCATGATGAGTGTAAGGCCTGTGCAGAGGCATGTAAGAAGTGTATCGAGCACTGTAAAAAGACAATCGCGATGCTAAAATAAATTTGAATATCTATTTCAAATTAATCACTAACTGAAAAAGATATAGGATTACAGATTTATCCTTGAAGCCCCTAAGGTACTTGATACTTTAGGGGATCTTTTTTTGGGGGTAAATTTGGTTTCACTAGTTCTAAAACTTCGAATTCTAATCGCACTTCTAAAGGTCGTAAAAGACCCATCACAAACTGAAAGTGTAATAAAAATTGGGAACTCGAAACACTTCTCTCAGGGAAAGACCCTTGAAGGTGCTTTAAAAATCGCCAAAAGCTCTCATTCATTTGTCGAAATGATGGAGCAAAACTGGCAACCTCCTATCATTGACCTAAAGTCTCTCGAGAAACTCTCAAGTGACTCCTTTGGAAAAGCTTATCTTGACTATATGAGAGCGAATAATCTGAGCCCTGATTTCTACGGTGAAGTTGCTGGTGAAAAAGAAGTGGCTTACCTAAGACTTAGAGTCCGACAAATTCATGATTACTTTCATGTTTTAACCGGCTTTGATACAACCCCTCTCGGTGAAGCAGGAGTGATCGCCTTTACCTACGCTCAAAATAGAGGTGGATTCGGTTTAGTGATACTCGCCATGCTCTTGTTACATTTTTCCTTTTTTAAGCCTCATATGGGCCCACAGGCTATTGAAAATATCTTACGTGGATGGAAAATGGGTACTGAATCTATGTATCTTAATGGAGTAAAACTCGAAGAGCACCTAAGTGAGAACTTAGACGAGCTCAGAGACCGACTCTTAATCCCAAAGAACTATGGTGAACAGCTTCTCGATGATCAATCTGGTTTTAAAAATATAGCAAGCTCTCAGCGCCCCTCTTTGGAACCAGAAATAACCATGTAATTTCAACACCTTATGATGCGTAGCTGAAATGTTACGCAGTTTGATTTTGAGCTTGCTCTTAGGACTCAAAAACCTTATAACTTTTCACTCATTATCTCGTTTTGCGGGGTGGTAGTTAAGTTGGTTATAACGCCGGCCTGTCACGCCGGAGGCCGCGG
>CAZFYV010000290.1:0-5030 GCA_964523195.1 uncultured Pseudobdellovibrionaceae bacterium | reverse complement strand
TCGCTCTCCTCGACGAATCGAGATTCACTTTGTACCAGTTCTGTACCGGTAGAGAAGAATCCAGCACGCTCCTGAGTCACTTGATCATAATCATCCTTATAAAGAACTGATCCCATGATTCCCAATCGTCCAGGGCCAAGCTTCAATTGTCCCCCGGACGAAATCTTCAAATCTAAAGGCCGCCCAGGATCCACCTCTTCTGTCTGGTAATTGGCATTTAGACTCTTCGAAAAATCTGTAAGTTCCTGAACCGTAAATCCACTTGGGTTAAACTGATTTATCTCTGACAACTCTCTATCGCCACCAATTGCATTTTCTAGAACACTTGGAACCGATCGAGTTCCGTCATCCAACCCTAGCCAATCGGTAGAACCCCCTTGATAAGTTCGAAAACTTGTAAAATCAGGTCTATAATTTGACCCCATTGAGAATTTCACAAAAAACTTTTTAGGGATCGACTTCGTATATATTTCAATACTACCCCCACCAAACTCAGCTGGCTTGTCAGGTGAATAACTTTTTTGAATAACCATAGAGTCTAAAACCGCGGTAGGAAACATATCCAGTGGCACAACTCTTCGATATGGGTCAGGGCTTGGCAAATTAAATCCATTCAACAAAATACTCGAATACCTTTCACCTAATCCCCTTACATAAACAAATTTCCCATCAACGAGAGTTAAGCCAGTTACTCTTTTGAGACTGGAGGCAACATCACTATCTCCAGCTTTAGATATCTGCTCAGAGCCAATGACCTCAGCAACATTGTTTGTATTTCTCCTTAACTCGATCAAAGCAGCCACGGAGCCTCGAACTTTAGGAGCAAGAACTACAAATTCTTCTAGCTTCAGTCCAGATGGATCCATCTTTACATCTAAGTCTCTCTTGAAATCTATATTTTCGAGGGTGATGGTCTTAAATGATCTATGAACAAAAGTCAGCGCTTCAATATTTGTCGGAACTTCTAATTTGAATCTGCCATTTTGATCTGTTACGGTATCGGCATTAAAACCTTGAGCAAATATTCTTAATCCGACTATGGGCTTCGAGGTTTCACTAGAAACCACGCGACCAGCTAGCGACTCTAATGAACTCGTAGACGCTTTAGAGTCCTGGATATTTTCTCCATCAGAAATCTTTTGATCATCTGCCACAAGGCCATCTTTCATAACATTCACAATTAAACGGTGTCTTCCCGAAGCAAAGGCTTTAATCTCTTTTACTAATTCTGAGCCATTTGGCATAAGAAAGCTAATAGACCCTCCCAAATCTTGAATATCAACCTCTAGGTAACCGTCACTATCGGTAACTCCTAGGTGCTTTGATTCTGATTTCACTGTTGCGTTTTCTACGGGGGCCCCAGATTCAAAAACTAAAATCTCAAGCCTATTGCTCTCGGCAGAAACAGCGCTCGCAACCAAAAGAAGTAACAGTATCTGCAATCCAATCTTCATGGACAATCTCCTGTTAACTCTTCACAATTTTTTATGAGTTCTCTTAGCGAAAGAGATTTTTGAAGAAGTTTCTTTTCATTAATTTGAGATAGTAGGCGTTTTGCCGAAATTAGCTTTCCATTTTGAAAGTGGCTGTATGCCATGGCGTATTTGATATCTTGATCTTCGAGAAGTTTTAGTGACAGGAGTTCCTTTTCCATACTTGAAGCCAATTCAAACTTTTCCATATCTAGATAAATGGAAAGTCTTTGCTTCAACTTTACAGAAAGCTTTTCAATGCGTGAATTTAGATTTTCAGCCCTCATTGGAAATCCAGCCCTGCGATACAACTCAGAGGCCTCTTTTATATATTTTGGACGAGATCTAGACATCTTCTCAAATTGAACAGCTGCTAAATAGTTACGCCCTCGCTCAAAATAGGTATTTGCTAACTCTAAGTTGAGCATCTCATGGTTCGGAAACCGAATTAAACCCAACTCAAACAATTTATAGGCGAGGTGAAAACTCTTTTTTTCTCGCATGGCCACAGCGAAATTCAAAAACTCACCCGGAGGGGCAGCATTCTCTAAGAGGTAAACCAACAGCTCTTCATAGGCCGTTTCTAATAAATTCATTTCTAGTAAAAAGACTATCTGCTGCCTTTTAAACAGAACCTCTTTAGGAAATGTACTTTTGCCTCGACGAAGCTCATTCCAGGCCTCTTCTTTACGATCGAGCTTCCACAAAGTATTTGCCTTAATAATATAAGATTTAGGCTCACTTGATAGCTTCTCAGAATAGCGATTCAAAGCCTTCAACGCCCCAGCATAGTCTTTCTGGAGGAAGTAGGATTGACATATGTAAAGATACAACTCAGTTGGTGGAGATATTTCTTCTTCTTGAAATTCCTTTTGGGCCAATTCAAAATGGACTCTTGAATTTTTGTAGTCTTTCAAGCCTAAAGAAATTCTGCCTTTAATTACGGCCAGACGGGCCTTCGAGACATCCGCATCATTTGGAATAGTTTTGATATAACTTCGAGCCTTTTGGAACTGTCCATTGGCAACCAAGGTTTTTGCAATTCTATAGAAATCAATATCGTCTTGAGATAGGGCCGGAGAGCAAATCGTCGTAAACAATAGAAAAGCGACCATCATCAGATTTTTATATGCCATTAAAGAAAAATTCATAATCATTTAACCTATTCGAAAGCAAATCGAATTGTTTGCTGAGCCCAAACCCTAACCGGCTCTCCTTGATATTCCGCTGGTCTGTAAAGCCACCTTTTAACGCTGTCGATAGCCACTTGATCAAAAACCCCCGAAGGCGCTGCCTCTTCAACTCGTACCTTTTCTACGCGACCCTTCATATTTATCAGCAACCTCATGGTCACAAATCCTTTTATTCCTCGTGCCTTAGCTTCCGCTGGATAAGAAAGAGGGGCCCTTTCTCTTACCATTGGTTTTGTATCAACACTATCTTCCGTCATCACAAGGTCATTCAAATTTTTACCCAGTCCGTCGTTTGTGCTGAGATCAAGATTAAACAAGTCCAGTCCAAATGATGATCCCGCTAGGGCTGTTTTAAGGTTCGGTTTCGCTCGCCGCTTTAAAGCTTTCGCTTTTTTGTTAACCTTCTTTTTAACTTTCTTAATTTTAGCGACTTTTTTCTTTTTGATATTTTTCACATCAAAATTGACTTGAGATTTAGAATTCGAATCCGAACCAAAGGAATTTAACTCATTGAGATGAGCCACAAAGACAATCACGATAAAAGAAATCCCTAAACTAGCAAGAACCGCTACCCAAGGCTTCTTTTGAAATATCTGAGAATCAAACTTCATTCAAATATCTCCGTGAGCATTAGCTCTCTTGCTCCGTTGCAACTCCCACATCTGTTGCTCCGGCGAGACGACACTGATCTACCACTTCAATCAGTCGATCAGCAGGTACGTTTTGATCGGTGACAACCAGCACAGACTTTTGAGCCTGAATTTGAAATAAATCACGGAGTTTACTTTGAAGAACCCAAAGTCTTACCGGCTGTCCGTCTAAAAAGACATCTTTATTCTTATCAATGAAGACTCTGATAGACTTACTATTGGCAGGTTTGGCACTCGAAGCACCAGGACGCTCCAGATCAAGCTTCATATCTTTAACAAAGGTGGTGGATACCATAAAGAATATTAGAAGAATAAAAACCATATCAATGAGTGGAGAAATATCAATACCAAATTGATCGTCATTATCGGTTCTTTTACGAGCCACTATTCACCACCTACTTTTGCACTATCGTTTATATTTCTTGTGAGGAATTGATCTTTTACAGTCTCTAACTCTTCCACTTTTTTCCGCTCCAAGCGAACAAGTAAGCGACTTGCAACTAATCCAGGAATGGCAACCGACAAGCCCAGCTGGGTTGAAACCAAGGCTTCTGAAATTCCTCCAGCTATTCCACCATCCTGTGTATACAAGGACCCACCTCCAAGAGAATCAAAGGTTTCAATCATTCCATGCACGGTTCCTAATAACCCTAGGAGTGGCGCAATGACTACAATTAGATTTATCAAAACCTTTTGGCCTGAGAGCTGAGCTTTTTTATCGTTCAAACAGATCTCCATACGCTCTCTTGAGTAGGGTTGTGCTTTGAACTCTTCTAAACTTTCTTTAAACTCTGATCTCTGAGTCGAATGCACTAGACTGTAACGAACGAGAACACAGTACCAAAGCACAATCATGGAACCTAGAAGTGGCCAAGCTACAAAGCCTCCAGATTGAATTAACTCATAAATCCTTGAAAAGATTTCCACCTAAATTACCGCCCGACTTTAAAACTTAATCGCAAGGCTGCTGACTCTATGGACTCTTTGATCTTCTTTGACCACGCAGATAATAAATGTCCAAGCAACAAGGTAGGAATAGCCACAATGAGCCCCAACTCTGTAGTAACAAGTGCCTCAGATATTCCTCCCGACAACAACTTTGGATCACCAGTTCCAAACTCTGTAATGATATCGAATGTAGAAATCATACCCGTAACAGTTCCTAAAAGTCCCAAAAGAGGAGCAATTGCTGCAAACACTAATATGATGGTTGAAAACCGATCTAAAACTAAATTCTCTTTTAGAAGCCCCTCGTTGATAACATCTTCCATTTGGTCGCGATCAACTTTTGAAAACCGCATACACTGAGAAAGGAGTCGCCCCAATGAGGACGTCTGACTTTGACATAGCTCTAGAGCCTCCTCAGATTTACCCTCATCCAGATACTCGACAATTTGCTCTTCAAATCCACTATTAGTTTCTGAAGCTTTCTTTAAGATCAAAAAGCGTAGTACTGAAAAAGCGAGAGCAAACAAGCCTAAAAACACGATGACCCAGGCAATAATTCCGCCCGACTGAATAATTTGTAGAATACTTTTACCCTCTGATTTTTCAATAACACTATTCAAGTTATCGAATAAAAAAACGTCTATACTGGATGCCATAGGATCAGAAAAGTTATCGTCTTCGAAAATGACTTTCAAATCACCTTCACCTGCCGGCGCAAGGCCGCCGTTGATTCTCGCCGATTTACCGAACATCGCCACTCGACCGAG
>CAZFYV010000289.1:0-5045 GCA_964523195.1 uncultured Pseudobdellovibrionaceae bacterium | reverse complement strand
CGATTTAAAGTCTTTGCAGAAGCGAGTGTAAGACTTGTGATTCCATACAAAAAGACCGATTCACAGACCGGAAGAGTTAAGAACATGATTCGAAGGGGTTCAGGGTTCTTTTATACGAGTCGAAATCTGATCATGACTAACTATCATGTCATTGAAAAGCAGAAAGACTGTGTTGAAGGAAAGAGGTCTTGTGAGATCAGGTTCTTGCATACAGATCGTCTTGGGCAAACTCGAACTTTTACCAGAACGGTAAATGTCTTAGCTTTAGACTTTTCGACTGACTTTGCCTTGTTAGAGGTAAATACTCCGAATTCAATTCCAGCTAGAGTTTTAGAAGTTGAGCGAAGTTATATAGATTCGAATCTTGTTGCCGTTGGGTATCCTAATCAAGATTATACGTTGAAATTCAGTTTCGGCTATCTTAATAGTTTTCACCCGAGTACAAAGCGCATTGTTAGTTCTATTCAAGTTCGAACTGGTTTTAGTGGCTCTCCTGTTATCGATTTGAAAAGTGGAAAGATTGTAGGTATCGTTAAGGAATATTTGATACCAGGTACTCGAAACAGATCGGGATACAATCAAGGTCCTAATCACTTCGTTCTCCTTCATGGCGTCGAGAGAGACTTTGGCCTCGAGCAGTATCCTGCGGTTCAGTTAGCTTATTCTCGATAGGCACAGTGTAATAGCTATGTAATCAACATTAATTATTCTTTACCTGCATAGATTAGTGGGTAAAGATTAATTCTATGAAGTTGATTCAGCTTTTTTCTTCATTTTCAGCATTCCGCCTAGGCGATTCTCATGAAGACGAGGTCACTATAGTGACTTCAGATTCTAGATCTCTACAAGATGGGGGAGTCTTTGTTGCGATTAAAGGAATATCTGCTGACGGACATAGTTTTATTGAAAAAGCGGTCAGTAACTTTCGGCTTGCAGGTCTCGTCGTCGAAGATGAATCTAAAATTCCTGCTGACTTTCGAGGAGCTGTTCTAGTAGTTGAAGACTCTAAAATGGCCTTTCATAGATTGGCGGCCAAGTTTCAAGGTAACCCAGCAAACGATCTTTTTTGTGTTGGTGTAACTGGCACCAATGGAAAAACGACCTGCACTTACCTCATTGAAGCCGTTTTAAATGAATTCAGTTGGGATACTGGTGTGATGGGTACAGTCGATCACCATTTGAAGGACAAGGTATGGAAAAGCCAGTTAACAACTCCAGATGCTTATAGTTTGCACATGCGCCTGCGGGAGTTTAGAGATTTAGGTGCTCAAGCGGTAGCAATGGAAGTTTCAAGTCATGCTCTCGATCAAAAGAGAGTTGGTGAGATTCCATTTTCTGTTGGTGTTTTTACTAACCTGACTAGAGATCACCTCGATTACCACAAAACCATGGAAGAGTATTTTGCTGCTAAAGAACTTTTGTTTTCACACCACTTAGGAAGTAAAAAATCTCCTTTAGCTATTATTTATGGTGATGACCAGTGGGGTAAAAAGCTTAAGGTAGACGATCGCGCCAAAAAAGTGTTTTTTGGTTTTGAATCTTCAAATGATATTAAAGTTTCCATTTCTAAGATGGACTTCTCAAAAACTCATTTTACGGTGACCTTTGCCAATGGTTCTGAGGATTTTGAGTCTCCTCTGGTTGGTCGTTTCAACGTGTTGAACTCTGTAGCTGCAATTTTGGTTGGTCAGCACGCTGGAGCGACTATGGATACCTGTAAAAATGCTTTGAAGAAGTTTATGGGAGTTCCCGGTCGTTTAGAACGAGTTGACACTGATACGGGAATAAATGTGTTCGTTGATTACGCTCATACTCCTGATGCCTTGGAAAAGGCTTTGGGCAGTTTGCAGGAGATACGTTCTGCAAGTTCCGATAGTGATCTCAAGAAGGCAAAAATAATTTGTGTATTTGGATGTGGCGGTGATCGTGATAAAGGGAAGCGTCCTGAGATGGGTAGGATTGCGGAAGAGGGAGCGGATTTGATTTACGTAACCTCCGATAATCCTAGATCAGAGGATCCGCAGGCCATTTTAAATGATATTGTTCAGGGTGTCTCGGATACTCAAAAAATAGTATGTGAAGTTGATCGTTCTCTAGCGATCAGAAAATCCATAGAAGCTGCAAGTAAAGGTGATGTGATTTTAATTGCAGGGAAGGGTCATGAGGATTATCAGATTGTAGGAGACCAAACCTTGAGTTTTGATGATCGAATTGTGGCAAAGGAAGTATTGAATGAGCGCTAGTTTCAAAATAGATGAAATCTTGAAGGCGACGGGTGGTAAATTGGTTTCAACTGTTTCTGACTC
The DNA here is from genome assembly GCA_964523195.1 of uncultured Pseudobdellovibrionaceae bacterium. Taxonomy (GTDB): domain Bacteria; phylum Bdellovibrionota; class Bdellovibrionia; order Bdellovibrionales; family JAGQZY01; genus JAUHWN01. The sequence goes on along the minus strand of CAZFYV010000289.1, from coordinate 2,739 downwards.
ATGTGTAGGAGTTGGAACCGATACTCGCAAAGATTTATCTGGGCAGCTATTTGTAGCATTAAAGGGTGATATCTTTGATGCCCATAAGTTTATCCCACAAGCTGTGCAGTCAGGAGCTTCAATTATTCTTAGTCACTCGGAAGAGTACTTGACTGAAGATGTGAGAGCAAAGGTTTCAACGGTTTTGGTTGATGATACTTTGCTCGCATTACAGAAACTAGCAACCTATTATCGACGCCGTGTGAACCCTCGAGTTGTTGCAATTACAGGTAGTAATGGAAAGACTTCGGCCAAAGAATTTACGGCTCAAGTATTAAAAGGAAATACAGATGTTCACTGGAGTAAAGGAAGCTTTAACAATCATTGGGGTGTTCCTTTGAGTTTACTTGCCATGCCCGAAGGCTCTAAGGTTGCGGTTTTAGAAATGGGTATGAATAATTACAAAGAGATTTCACGATTGGTTGAAATTGCTGAACCTAATGTAGTCACAGTTACGAATGTCGGTCGAGCTCATTTTGGTTTTTTTGGAAGTTTGGAAAACATTGCTATAGCTAAAAAAGAAATCTACGACCATGCCTCTGACGATGCGATTCGAATTTTCAATCTGGATAATAAATTTACTAAAATTATGTTTGAGGAGAATAAGTCTTCTTTTCAAGATAAGTGCTTTGCCTATAGTAGATCTGACAGCGACGATGTCTGCGTATCGTTGAATTTAGAGGAACATAAACCAGGTCATTTAGTTGTTGCTGGAAGAATTGAAAATGTTGAGAGTCGAGTAAAAGTTCCGTTGTTTGGTAAACACAATATTGAAAATATAATGGCTGCCGCAACGGTTGCTCTTAAGCTAGGTTTGGATCCACAAAGTATTTGGGACTCGTTGAGTTCCTTAGAAACAGCATGGGGAAGAAGTCAGTGGCTTGATGGACCTAGGGGCTCGAAGATACTTTTCGACGGCTATAATTCCAATCCCGATAGTTGTGAATCCTTACTAACTAATCTCAGAGAACTTAAAAGTGAAGGTCCCAGTCAATTTATTGGTGTTTTTGGGGAAATGCTTGAGCTTGGTGAGGAGAGTCAGGAGAGTCATAAAAGCTTGGGTGGACTAGTTGGGGCAATGAAATTTAACAAGGTTTGGTTTTATGGGCCCAGCGAAACTGCTTTTTATGAGGGTTTTGTGGCCAGTGATGATGATGGTAAGCTAGTAACAAGCACTGAGTTTGACCCAGAGATCGCTCATAGAATTAGTGAGCTAGGAAATGCGAATACGATTTACGTCTTAAAGGGTTCAAGAGGGATGGCGGTGGAGAAAGTGTTTCCTGATTACATTCCTAAAAAGCCTTACTGAGCACACTGTAAAAATCTATAAACATTAATGATTACAGTATTTTACAAACTTCCTCTTGCTCTTCAAGAGCAAATTGTGCTAGAACCTAGCTCTACACCTTAATGTGACTTCCCGGGGGCAACGGAATTGCTGTATCAGTGGCTTTATTCACTCGCAGATGACTTCAGTATTTTTAATGTTTTTCGATATATAACTTTCAGAACTTTTATCGCTTTTTTTACGGCCTTTTTGTTTTGTTGGGCATTTGGTCCTATGTTTATTCGTCGCCTGGTGCGCCGACAGATGGGCCAAAGTATCAGAGATGATGGTCCGCAATCCCATAAGAAAAAAGAAGGCACACCTACGATGGGTGGAGGTTTGATCTTAGCCTCTATTGTCATTCCTTGTTTGGCTTGGATTGATTTAACCAATCCACTGGTCTGGGCTGGGCTCGTCGTCACAATTAGCTTCGGTGCGATTGGCTATATTGACGATTCCTTAAAAGTTATAAAGAAGAACTCCAAAGGTCTTTCGGGAAAGATTCGCCTTCTTTTAGAATTTTTGATAACTGGTGCGACGATTTTCATTCTTATTGAGTTTCATGAGCTTTCGACCACCTTAACGGTTCCGTTTTTTAAGAACGTCACTTTTGATTTAGGGTGGTTTTACATTCCATTCGGTTGTTTGGTCATTGTTGGAGCTGCGAATGCAGTCAACTTAACCGATGGGCTGGACGGTTTAGCTATCGTTCCTGTCATTATTTCAGCCGGAACTTTTGCATTATTTGCATATGTAGCGGGACATTCAGGGATCGCAGAATATTTGCAGATTCCTTTTATAAGAGGGTCTGGAGAGTTGGCGCCACTCGCTGCTTGCGTTGTAGCCGCTGGTCTGGGCTTTTTGTGGTACAACACCTACCCCGCACAGGTATTTATGGGCGATGTAGGAAGTCTAAGTTTGGGCGGCTTTTTGGGTGTGATGGCTGTTCTTACTAAAAATGAGCTAGTTCTTCTTGTTTTAGGTGGGGTTTTTGTTGTAGAAGCTCTATCAGTCATCACCCAGGTTGCATCATTCAAATTGACTGGAAAACGGGTTTTTCGAATGGCCCCAATTCATCATCATTTCGAATTAAAAGGTTTAGATGAAACGAAAATTATTGTTCGTTTTTGGATAATTTCTATTTTATTGGCTGTCTTAAGTTTAGCCACATTGAAGTTGAGGTAAGGGATGTTTACTGAAGTTAGTGAGTTACAGGGTAAGAAGATCATGATTGTAGGACTTGCGCGCACAGGTGTGTCGCTCGCACGTTTTCTTTGTAAGCATGGTGCACTAGTTACTCTGAGTGATCACAAGTCAAAAGCTGAGTTAGCTAATAGTTTAGAGCTAATTGAGGATTTAGAGCTTGAATACGA
>CAZFYV010000288.1:0-5046 GCA_964523195.1 uncultured Pseudobdellovibrionaceae bacterium | reverse complement strand
GTGGCATCTGTTCCTTTAATCTATTCAATATATATAATCCTGTTGCTACAGTTAGCTTCGTCTGAACAATTCTAGTAGAAAGTATCTCCATAGGGTGGTCTCTGTGTCGCGTTCATATGGTAAGTGTAAGAAACGAGAGTATCCATCATTGGTCGACGCCACCAATTGATTCTTGCGGAAAAGCCATTTTCGCCAGTAGCCGGGCGCCCACCAGTTCCTTCATAGCCACCTCGAAAGCCAATTATTTTTCCACCTTTTCCTTCAAAGTTTTTACTTAATCTCATTTTTAGCGAGACCTTCAAGCGATTGCCCTTTGGAACGGGGACTTCAAAAGAAGCTCCTGAGTCATGGAAACCAAATTTATTTTTGTAGAGATGGAAGCGTGCCGAGCGAGTGCCTCCAAATCCATTCTTTATAATCTTCACTCGAGAAGAAGAAAGAGGGGAAGCATTGCTTCCAGTTTTTGTTATACCTCTGTTGGTGTCGACAGCAAATTGACCAAAATCGGATCGGAGCATCGCACCTGTATAATTTCCTGAACTATGCTTGTTGAAGTTGATGTCGATCTTCTTGCGCCATACATTTTTTGAGGCAGCAGATTCTATTCTTAAATCAGTCTCATCAGTGACTTGATTGTCTTTATTGAGAAGCTTTTGAGAAACATCGAGTTCACCGCAATTTTGGAAAAACAACATCGATGAGATTAAAAAAAGACCTAGAAAAACTAGTTTCTTAATTGAAGCTTTCATAAAATATATCCCCCAAAACCTTAATTACCACACTAGCAAATTTTCCCATCGGTTCACTACTTATTTAGGATATCTTGATCTTGTGTCGAATGCTGTCACTAGAAGGCAATAGGCTAAAAATAGAGCGGACCGGCTGCTCAAGTGGGTAATTTTTGAACATAAATGAGTTTATGTCTAAAGTCTGGTCGACAAAAACAGTGTCTAAATACTTGTTAGAACTCTAAGTTCCAAATTGACTGCTTTAGGATTGAAACTAGAATTGTCATATTGAATACGATGGGAGTAAATTTATGGGACAGATTGATTCCAGTCCACGCTTTAAAAGTTCAACAGTTTATGAAATAAAATCCAGTTCTAGCGAGACGATTTTCACAGTCGAGATCAGTCACTATGAAAGACTCAAAGAAGATGGGGCGAAAGATCCTACACGTCCTGGTGGGCCTGATAATAGAAATATTATAACGGTGACTGGATATGATGTTTACTTCAGAGATAGAACAGGTGAGATGGTTTCGCCAAGCTCAATGCCTGAGGAGTTTTCGAAGTTTGCAACTGAGTTAAGTGATAAATACAGATCTGAAGCTCAAGGGCCCGTAGCTGGTTTTGACATAGTATCTTGGGCAAAATCCGAATTTAGTTTACTACTAACTAAAAAGTAAAAGAATCAGTCGATTGCGAGGGTATTTGATGGAAATTTTTAGATCGTTAACAGTTAGTAGTATTGTTTTTGTTATGAGCTTCAGTTTTGTGGCCACAGCAAATAATATTTACTTCGGTAAGCAACATGGGGATAGGTATATGGGAGATATAAGTGGGGCGCCAACTTTTCAGTGGGCTTCTAGTTTTAGTATGAAATCTGAAGATAGTAAGGAGTCCTATCGACTTCAAATAATGAGGGGAACAGCCCCGAGAGAGGCTGCTGGTGTCGCGGATGAGATGCAACCTAGTGGTCCCGCAAATAGAAATATCGTCACTGATGTCGAGTATAGTATTATCGTTTACGATCAAAAAGGTGAGATGAAGTTCGCAAAAGACTTCTCTCCTTCAATACAGAAATTTATTAATGAACTAAATGAAAAGGCCGAGTCTGGAAAAGCCAAAGATGATCGTAGTGCACATAGTGCCGTCGATTTTTTTGAGACTAATTTAGAGACAAATCTGGTGAGCTGGGCAAAATCGGAGTTTTCTGTGACACTCGAAAGTACCGGGCGTTCGAAGTTTTAAAGGCAGTTGCCGTCTTTATTTTCTCGAACTGAGAATTATTTAAAACTTGAATAGGATTAATAGGTAGTTATGAGCTTGGCCTCCATCCTGATTAGGCCTCGTTCTGAGACGTGACAGAGAGTATCTTCCTTAAGCGTTATGCTGATCTAGTTGAACGTGACTGGTTTTAGGTGAGCTAACAGGGGGATAAAATGGCAGTCACGAAAATTAGAAAAAATATTCTACAAATCTTAAAATTCTTATCAATAGTATTTGCAGTACAGCTAATGGCTTTCACGGCCCAATCTAGCGATAGCGATGCTAATTGTGGGTATATCGTGGGATTAATGCTTCAGGCAGATGAGTCTCAAGATGACTTGAAATTTATAAAATCTCGTATTCTAAGTGTTAATAGTTTTCACAAAGGTATGAAGGCAGGGACGAGTAACAAGGCTGTGAAGAACTCGCTAGATACCACGATCAAAAAACTTAATAATGAGATTAGTAGAATCACCAATAAAATCAAAAAGCATAAACGGATCATTGATGACTTGATGGATTCATACGATGATCAGTGTAGCGAAAAGTCGACTAAGTCTCTCGTATCACCTTCAGTTGATTTTCAAACTCAAACACTTCAACCATTAAGGCCTGATCAAATCAATGGTCGGTTTTGTGATGAATTGCCTCTTATGTGTTCACGGCTCATAGGTCGATAAGCACGTTCGCGTCTAAATTGATTTAATAAAATCTTACGGAAATGGCGGGTTATACCGTCATTTTCTATTGCAGGTTTTAAAGTAGAAAAGAAAAAATTGGTTGCGGGAGGCGGATTTGAACCACCGACCTTCGGGTTATGAGCCCGACGAGCTACCAGGCTGCTCCATCCCGCGCCAAGTCGTCTGTGATAACGAAGCACTATAGATAGACCAATAAGTAGGTGGGGTCAAGCACCCTCTGTTCTTTTTATCTGCCGTAAAAATAAGCAATTTCAATCGTTTAAGAAGAAGGTAGGGGTCAAGGTGAGAGTTAATTTCACTCTAAATTAGATGTCTTCAACACGTAAACCATTATCTTTCATGATTTTTAATGCATTGGTGGTGGGGCAAGGGCCACTATGGATTTTAAAAGAGAAGCTCATCACACCATCTTCTATCTGCTCCCTAAAGTGGAAGTTTTTAAGAGTCTTTAGCTCTGTTTCCATTTTTGTAAGTTCTAAATCGTGAGTTGATACAAATCCTACAGAGCTATGGTGAACAAGGCTTTTTATAACTCCTTGGGAGCCTATAAATCGCTCTCGATTGTTGGTTCCTCGAAAGATCTCATCGATTAAAAACATACAGTTCGTACCACTTTCAACTTCTCGAATAATCTCTTTAAGACGCGAAACTTCAGCATAAAAATAGGAAAAGCCGTCTCGCAAAGAATCTGAGACTTGAATACATGAAAGGATTCTATAAGGAGCCGTTTTTAACTCCTGTGCGAACACTGGAGCTCCCATATTGGCTAAAATTTGGTTGACTCCAACAGTCCTTAGAAAGGTCGATTTACCCGCCATATTGGATCCAGTGAGTAAAATGAGTTGGTCATCATCTCCAAACTTAAAATCATTAGCTACAACTTCATTGGCGGGAATAATTGGATGTCGAAGCTCTTTTCCTTTAAAGTTTTGACCCTCTTTGATCTCAGGAAAGCTGACTTTTTGATAGCGATATAAAAAGCAGAGGCTGGCGAGTGCTTCAAGCTCATGAAGCTCCTCTAGAAATCCAGGGATATGGGGTGCCAATCGCTTCCTTTTTTGTTCGAGAAGATAGCTAAAAAAGTAGGTCCAAGGAACAAAAGCATTGACTACGATATTAAGAATTGGATTAGCCTCAATGCTCAGGAAATTTAAGATTCTTCTAAATCCGCCAATGAGTTTTGAAGGTTTGTTTTTAGTAATTGTCGGGCAAAGACTGGCCAACATAGGAGTTTTTGCGAACTCTTCCATTTGTTTGAATAGAGGCTCAAGAAAGGAAAAGTTAAAGCTAAGTCCTTCACCTCTTTTAAAGCTACTTTTAATAACATCAGCGAATCCGAGGCCGAGTCCAATATAGACAATCCATAGAAAAACCCAAATTCCGTTATTGCCGCTTGATAAAAGAGGTACTGCTGAAGCTAAAACACCTATCCAGGAAATCAGAATCAGAATAAATGCCTTTTTGAAGCCAGGACCAGTAATCTCAGTTTTTGCAAACTCCAAAAGTTGCTGTGATGAGAGTCTTGTTTTTGTTGAAGCTCCTAAAATTCTCCAACGAACCAGGGAGCCAATACGCGTATTCAGTTCTTTAATTAATTGTTGCCGCTCTAGGATTGTAGTTACATTTTGAGGATCAGAGACCATCCATTCTATGAGTTTTAGCTGTCCTCCATCTGAAAAGCTTTCATCGATTTGAGAAAGTAAACCTGGCTTATCAAAGAGTCTCAAGTCACCTGCGAGAGGGTGGTCAGAGGGACTTCCTGGCTCGATCCAATCAAAATTGTGAGTCCCTTGAACTCTCTCATTTTGTCTTTGATAGAACTCAATAAGAGTTTCTGCTGTGACGACGGCGTCTTGAATTTTCCGCGTCGTTTTTACGAAAAAGAAGAATACCACAGGGAATACGAGAGCTGCCAGTATGGTCAGAATGCCATTGGGGTAAGCTGCGGCACCAACCAGCAATGAGAACCAAACAATACCTATCATCAATCGCCAATTGCGAGCACGAGAAAGGCGCTCTTTTATCTTATTGAGGTAACTATCCAGTGATTTAAGGTGTCGTTCAGTGATGTGTTTCATGAATTTTTATTAAAACTTAATTCCTTGGGTTTAGGAAGCCATTTCTCTGTTATCTTCAACGAGGATCTTTAAAGCTCTAAATACTTGCTTGTTGTAGGGCTGTCCCATGACGTTTTCGATATATTGTACGGCCTTTTCAGCGGAAACTGGCTTTTGATTATTGGCAGACTTAACTGTCAGTTCGATAAAGCAGTTAGCGATAGCCACAACTCTTCCAAGTGGATTTAATCTAAGATCTCTGAGACGCCTAGGGAATCCCTGACCAAAAGCATTTTC
>CAZFYV010000287.1:0-5078 GCA_964523195.1 uncultured Pseudobdellovibrionaceae bacterium | reverse complement strand
AGACCGTACCTCTTCATCACTCATTTGTTGCAATGACTCTGTTCGGATCATAGTTTCTAACTGATCGATATCAAAAGACTCTATGGTCTGGCTGTGCGCACGAACTCTTGGATCTGGATCTTGAAATTCACTTCTTTCAAAAGCATTTTGATGATCACGTCGAGCTACCTTTTTGCTGTCGCAGGCTGCAACAAAAAGAGTAACGAATGCTAGAATATAGATGTAAAGACGACTATTCACTGACATTCACCCGGAAAATGTATGGGAGCCACCAGTAGCCCTGCATTACACCGGCGGCTGCAATTGAAGCTGCGATTCCTTTCTTTGCTTCAAAGCAAAGTTCAGAACCGACACCTGTTTTTTCTTTAAAACTAACGAACTCTTCTCGAATAGAGCGTTTAAATTCTTCCTCAAGTTCATCGTTTCTCGCGATTCCTTTAGGAATATTAAAACCCTCAAATTCTGGAGTTGTTGTAAAGTACTGATTGAGCCCTTTGTCTCCCTCAATACATGAATTGATCACATCATTATATTTGGAAAGCAGTTTCTCTTTTGCTCCGAGTTCCGCAAGAGGATCATCCTCTCTTCTGTTTACATTTACGGACATGGCAAAGGCATAGGCTTGGCTATCGGAAAAGAATTTCAATGGAGTCATAGGGTAGAGGATAATATTATTCGCTCTGGCTATAACTTCGCCCTCAGGAAGAATATAGGCATCCTGTCCTGGGATCTCTTTTCTCGATACAATATCATAGACTGTGAGTTTGAAGCGCTTGAACTTTTCAGGCTCACCGCTATCGACACCCTCCACAATTAGTACGGCCATTTGTGGAGAGAAATTAGTTTGTTCGTAGATGTTCTCCATATAGCGTAGTGGAAACCTAAAGTTATCATTGTTTTGATTAGCCATAAACTGAAGGAATCCCAGCCAGGTAATGGTCTTTCCAACAAAGGTGGCTTCATCACCAAGTGATTGAAATCTTAAGTTTGAAGTCACAGCAGAACCTAGAGTTTCGGTATACTCTCTCGGAAATAGAGACCCATAGAAATAATTCGCATCTGCATGGTCATAGAAGAAGGCATTTCCAAATGGTGTAATGATTTTTGGTGAAAGTAAACTGAGTGCTGCACCAACTTTAAGTGGTAGATTTGTCATTTGTTTCCAAGATCCAAGCCATTTACTGTAATCACGTCTATAGTCGCCAGCTCTCAAACCACCCGGTAAAAAGTAATTTTCGTGATCTATTCGCGTATAGTCTACGAGAGGCTTTGTAAGGATCTTATTGAACTCAGCTATATTATTTTTGTTCGCCATGCAAAGTTCTTTAAACTCGGGATCTTTCGTGAAGATTTCTCGAATTGTTTCGTTTTTAATTTGATCTATTTCAGGTTCAGAGCAAGCTGCAGAAAATTGAAAGAGCAAGTCTTCATCTTTTCTTATGCGATCAATCTGAGTCTCATACTTTCTTCGCATATAATCGTAGAAAAGTCGGATTCTTCCCATGGTAGAAATGGATCGATACCACATATACCATTCTACAAGCTGTGGATCCGATGTATTGTCGGTAAAAGCAAATAGTCTTTGCACCATATTGTCAGTTAAATCTTTCCAATAGTTTTCCGAAATTTCCGTTGCAGAGTGACCTCGATCCCATCGGTTGCACATTGGATCGTAGTAGAATGAGGCTTCTGTATCATTACATGAAGGAAAGTAAGCGACCTCATAGGATTCGGCTTGAGATGAAGCGCAAGGTTGTCCAGTAAAGACCTCACCACTGGAGGACTTATTATAAGGACGAGATCCATCTGCATTTCCAGTTTTACAAGTAAATTCTGGGATCATTCCGTCGGATGGAATCTTAAAGTAAGTAAAATCATCCGCTTCGGAGTCGGTGATATAAGCAGGATACTCCTGATTATATAGATATCGCATAACAAGTTTGTCATGCTCACCTGGGCCGATTTTCTCTCTATCGGAATTCACTTCAGTGGTTCCGTGGCGATAGTCCATGATTGAGGTGTAGTGTTGAAAACCCGCTTCAGGAGTTGCTCTGGATTTCATCTCTTCATACATCTTAGGAGGAACTCGGCCTTTTATAGGTAGAAGATTCCCTTTAAATTGATGTCCTAGACCTATAAAGTGTCCGTATTCGTGCATGGTTAAATCAGTGATTACAGCTTCAATGGCATCTGCAAAATTAGCAGTTGTACCTTCGAGATTTCTTTCAAGTGCAATTGCCCATTGAGGCGCCATGACTTCGAAGGTTCTTTCGGCACCAAAGACATTGTTAGATCGTCGAATATCTGGAGAGTCCTCTGGGGCAACAAATGGACGACTTAAGTTGTCGCTTTCATTGGTGCCGAACATTTTTTTGAAATCAGGAAAGGGTAGAAAGTCATCAAGTGATTTGCCTTGAATTTGGTTTTGTATATCCTGATTGAACTGACCCAATAGGTTGTTTAGGTTTCCAGAAATCTTTTGAATTTGCCGCGCTGAAACTGAGTCACTTGCATTGATTTCCTGGAGTTGTTTTTGATAATGACTTAGCAGTGAGTTGTCACTTCCAGTTGGTTGGCTGGATAGGTCATTAATTTCGGCCTGAAGATAGGCTTTGTAGTCGTCAAGAAGGGTGAGGCCTGTGAAACGTGACATCACTTGAGAGTCGAATTCAAATCCTTTTGGAAAGGAAGCGTCTTGGTCTTGAATCCCAAGTAATTGACTTGGAATCATTTGGTTGACCATGGAAGCGGAAGGAGAGCTTGGTTGTAAGTAGGCGTTGATATAGCGCTCAAGCATACCTCCATAAATCAGAATTCCTCCCCAAAGTATTTGTCCGTTGCGAACATCTGAGTGAGCTTGTCCGATTCCAAGAGGGGATCTGGAGGAGATCTCTTGATCTTGTACCCAATGTATACTTGGATACCTTAAATCAAATGGGTATTTGAAGTCTCTCTTTTCGGTTTTAAACGCTTTGTGGCCGGCTGGAACTGCTCCTATTTCTTCGAAAGCATCATTCCACTTTTCTACAACATTTGTGACCAAACCTTCGTACTTTTCAGGCACATTAGAGAGATATACCGTATTGGTTTTTGAAAGGTCCCAATGAGCGGCATGGAGCATTTGGTGTAGGCCATCGGATTTCTGTCCCATGACGTGGAGAATATTCATATATCTTTGAATAGTAGGGTTCATAGGTGTTTTGGCAAAATCCGCTTTATGTTTGAACTCTAAAAAGTTCACGCGAAAACGACCTTGAAGTTCTTCACCGTACTTTTCTGCTTGGGCGTAAACGGTAAATCCTAGGAATCCTTTTTCTTTATCCCATTCAACATCGTAAACATCGACGATTCGAGAGCCTTCTCCCCATAGAAAGTCATTCATCCAATTTTTTACGCTCATTCCTTTGAGGTTTAAGCGAATATATGGGCGACGTGACCAATGGCTTCGTGAGGAGTTTTCGACAAGCTCGTTGCGATCTCTACCGCGGCCATCTTTAGGTGCTTCCAGGTAATAGTGTTTTTCGATAGGTATAGTTACCATATTCACCCATTTGTCTGGGTTGTCTGGATAAGAGGGGTTGATTCGCTTTGCGATTAATGCAGATTCAGTAACTTGCCATCTGAGGTTACAGTGGTCACTTTTGTGAGCCATATGTATGAGCCAACCCTCGGCGTATCTTCCGTTTTCAGAAACGGGGGCCCAACCGCAGAGAAAAGTCTTCTTGGAAACTTCGGTGCCGTCTTTAAACGAATCTCCCAAAAAGAACTGTTTTGAAACTGAGTCGTTATCGTCAGGAGTTGGCACTTCCTGTTTAGGCTTATAGAACGTGCATGCGCCCAATGATAAACTGACCAAAATTGGCAATGTCCAGCGTATAAATCTTAGTTTTGAATCAAGCATTTGTCCCTCTTTGGGGTCTTAATTATCAAAACATGGGCCAGAACCGAGTGGTTACAAGCCGGAATAGGGTGGATCTGAGGGACGAAATCAGTATAGAGGCCACTTAAAAGTTACGTAGGTTGTTCTTGAGTGATGATTTTTGTAAAAAGTATAGGGATTTAAGTGTCTAAGAATTAAATAGTGCCTTTTTGCGCGGTAATGATTTTGGTGGGCTTGTAAACAGTTAGATCAACAAGCCGGCTATAGTTGCTGTCATAAAAGCGGCTAAACTTCCACCGATGACTGCGCGAATTCCAAGTTTGGCAAGATCCATTCTTCTGGTTGGAGCGATTCCGCCGATTCCACCTATTTGGATAGCAATGGAAGAGAAATTTGCAAATCCACAAAGGGCATAAGACAAGATAATCACGGTGCGATCACTCAGCTGAGCCGCAACCTGAGAGAGGTTGAGATAGGCAACAAATTCATTAAGTACAATTTTCTCACCGAGTAGAGACCCAGCCATCATACATTCGTTCCATGGAATTCCCATAATCAGAGCAAATGGAGAGAAAATCCAACCTAGCAATACTTGCCAAGTCAGTTGCGCTTTTCCATCAACTTTTAAGTATTCGGGAACCAAGTCAGCACCCCAATATTCAAATCCAATTCCACTTCCAACAAATCCAAGGACGCCGTTTAACAAAGCGATTAGTGCAATAAATGCGAGTAGCATTGCTCCGACATTAAAAGCTAATTTTAATCCTTCACCGGCTCCGCAGGCCGCGGCGTCGATTACGTTGGCGTATTCACTTTTAGTTTTGTCTTTTGGGATATGACCAAGAGTTTCAGGAGTTTTTGTTTCAGGCAAAATCATTTTGGCGATGGCAAGAGCAGCAGGTGCAGACATAATACTAGCCGTGAGTAAGTGGCCGGCAATATCTGGTTGTCTGGTTTTTAGTAGACCAACATAAGCTGCCAGTACGCCACCGGCAACGGTGGCCATTCCCCCAGTCATGACCGCAAGTAATTCTGATTGAGTCATTTTCTTAATATAGGGTTTAATGACTAAAGGCGCTTCCGTTTGTCCGACGAAAACATTGGCAGCGACAGATAGACTTTCTGCACCACTGATTCCCATAAGTTTTTGCATAACCCATGCAATAATCCGAACAATCCATTGCATAAAGCCGATGTG
>CAZFYV010000286.1:2486-5092 GCA_964523195.1 uncultured Pseudobdellovibrionaceae bacterium | reverse complement strand
CTAAGTAATAAACCGCCCCATACGGAGCATTTCCATAAACTTTTAATGGAAACACAAGTAAATGGAATGGTTTCTCTAAAAGATTATATAGAATTCCATCTGACTAAAAACTCTGAGCAGTTGAAGAAAGTTTATGAAGCCTTTAAGTCCGGTGATCTCAATGAAGGTGAGACTATAAGTAATCTAAAATTTACTTTGGAGACTGGTCAAACCATTGAGATTAGCGACTACAAAAGAAGATATTCTATTACTGGGTATTATTGGAAATCTTTTTTACCAGTTTTATTGGAGCATGGGAATAGAACAGAGTTTAGTGGTTGGGGTGACGACCCTAGTGCTATACGACCTATTGAGCGTCCAATTAGTGAAGAAGAGGAAGGTTTAGACAATTCCACTACAAACGTAAATGATATACCTGAGGAGCTTCGGGACCCAAAACCTCAAAAAAAGTAGGGGCTTTAAGTGAGTGATGTTGAATACAAAAAAACAGACAATGGTGGGCGGTTTTCAATTTTCGAAAATGATCTTGAAGCCTATATGACCTATATCAATGCTGGTGAAACCAAGATCATCATTGATCACACAATTGTACCAGAAGAGCTAGGTGGTAAGGGGCTTGGAAAAAAACTTCTCGCTGCCGCAGTGGAATTTATGCGTGAAAACAATTTGAAGACAGTACCAACTTGTCCTTTTGCTATCGCGCAAATTGTAAAAAACCCTGATTACCACGATATTGCTGATCCAGCGCTTCTTAATCGTTAGTCGTTTTATTGAGTCCTGAAACTTTAAGGACCTATGTCAGGTAGTTATCTCCGCCGCAGGACGTAGGTCTTCTACTATATGTGCATTTGAAGCCATAAAATAAGTCATGTATTTTTTTGAAAACACGAAACCGACTATTGAAGATTACCAGACCTTTAAAGCACTACTCACCCGTAAAGACATCGATTTAAGTCAAAATAAGGAGATTTTCGTTGATCTATCTCCTGCAAACCTTTCTCAAGCATTAATGAAGTTTTATAGATTTGAAACAAGTCTCTTAGAGGGTATGAGTTCAGTTGCTAACCTAGGAATATATAATCCTTTCTTAGACGACAAAATTTTTGATCGCGATCGTGTTTTGCAGTCTTCAATTGAGTTAGCTCAAACGAATTTGCGACTGTTTTGTGATTTCTTACAAAAGGGAATAGAGACAATAGAAGATGAGGGTCGGCAAAAAGAACTCTTTTATTGCCTACAACTCTTTAAGGGCGAGTATGTTCAAGACTTTTCTGAAGCGGATTGTATTAAATATGCGAGAGAATGTGGTGAGAATGGCTCTGACCAGTTTGTTGCCTATGAAACTATATTTTGGCTTCAAACAGCCTTTACTAATTACCGAGATTTAAATGAAGTTGTATTAAATGAAGTCATCGATCCTCATCTGACTTCTGCTGAGATTGCAGGTATTGCACTTTTTGATGACAGTCTAGCTACAATTGTTGAGCGCCACAAGCTCATGTATAAAGTCCTTGATGGAAAATGGGATGAGTTTTTTCGAGGTATAGAAAAAGGATTAGAGCATAGGCCTAGAAAAGATCTCATTTTTAAGTTCCCTGTAAAATATTTCAAAAGTAAATATCCGGTAAAAAGGGATTCAGAAATAAATCGTGAAATTGATCTCAGAAGTGACTTAATAGATGCAATTCTGACAGCAGACAGAGTAAGTACTTCTTTATTTACTCGAATTAATAGGTTCATTAAGTTCTACAAAGATAAAGAGGCTCCTTATGACTTCTACAAAGCTCAAGATAATTATTTAGATTTTTGTTTGGAAAATGGAACTGAGGCGCAGTTAAAAATGATGGGTACCATGATTGGATCCGAAAGAAAGTCCTATCAGGACTCTTTGAAGCTCGTCGAGGACAAGACGGACTGGCTCGATAAATACGAATCAATAACTTAAGGTGTTATATGCGAACTGAATTTTTTGAGTCCATCATGCACGGTGACCTGGATAAACTAGTAAGAGTGCTTAATACTGTTTGCGGGCTAGAGGACGATAAAGAAGTCATTAATGAAATGGCGCGAATATCACTAAATGGTCACGCGTGGTTTATGGCTCTTAGGGTTCCGAGTGTTACGATGACGCAATTTGAGCCGGAGCCTTTTTATATTGATCCTGAAAAATTTAAGCCGCATATGGAAAAGTGGGTTAAGCAAAATCTTTGGCCAATTTTAGAACCATTTCAAAAAGAGTATACGGAGATAGTTGATTCTCAGCCGTTTAAGCCTGAACAAATGAGAGATCTCTTTTATCGAACCATGGAAAAAGCCTTTAGTCCTCATCTATTGGCAAGAATTAAACTTTCAGAAGGTCAAGCTTACTATCATTATCTAGATGAGCCCAACTTAAAAAAGGCTTTAGCTCGATGTGAGGAAGCTTTAGCTATCTGTGAAATGCCTGGTTATGAACCGATGATCAGAGATTGTAAATTGCATATCTTAAAATATAAAACTCTTAATGGAGACTTCGATGAGGTTCTCGAACCATGGGATGAGTTTTTAGAAGTTGTTGGAATTAAACCCTCCGGAAGTTTTATGTATATGATTAAGTCTGGAGTAGC
>CAZFYV010000286.1:0-2386 GCA_964523195.1 uncultured Pseudobdellovibrionaceae bacterium | reverse complement strand
CCAAAAGCTTTGGAAATTCTTGATGAAATGACTGATTGGGTAGAATCCTATAAAAATAGCTAAGCTAGGGGGTAAAAATGCGTTTGCTATCAAGCTTAATAATTTGTCTAGGAGTACTAGTTTTAGCCGATGAACTGAGAGCCGATCAATGTGCTTGGAATAAAAAAGATGTAGCGGCCAAGGCTTACAAAATTTTTAAGACTCATAAAATTGCGCTCGATTACTGTGAGCCTTGTGGCGATAAAAAACCTAAAGAGTTTTCTGTGGGACGGATTGAGTGGGGTCCAGCAAAAATGGGAAACGAGATTCAAGAAGGGTATTTTGAGGTTTTACACCAAGGTAAAGGAATTGATCTTGCTTATGTCTTTGTGAAAAAGTCTGGAACAAAAAGGCAGTGGCAAAATTTAGGAGACCTGGCGAAATGCAGAGATAATCCTAATGGAATCGATGAAGTTGAGTTTCCTTCTGATGTATCGCCAAGAGATAAAAAGGCTAATAAGGCTGCAGCTTTCTATGGAACCTACCAAAGTAAAGATCAGCTCGTAAAGATCACATTAAAAAAACAGACCCTTCATGGTCCCGATTGGATAAAACTTGTTTATAATGTGATCTCAAGTGAATGGGGTGATAGCCGATCTGGGATGGTTGGTTACTTGCAGCTTAATCACAAACAGCCGACTTTCTTTACAGCCTACGATAAGTGTGAATTCTTTTTTACCCGCACTGATAATGGACTAAAAGTAGAAGCGGGGAATTCATGTGGAAGATCTGTGACAAATAAACTCACCGGTGATTTTAAGAAAATCAAATGATGTTCATCCACAAGAACTACTAGTTATCATCACCGGTGATAAAAAGTCTATAATGAGAGCCAGTGATATAACCGACCAAACTGTCTTTGCTATGAGAAGTTAGAGCATTCCAGCCAGAAAAATAACGACCAGATCCATCAATATCTGAGTTAGTAAAAAATATTGCTGACTCTCCAGCTTCATCCATTATTTTTTGGCTTACTTCAGCAATATAGGCTCTCGGATCAATCTCCGGGTAATTCATATTTATTTCTTCGCCACCAAAGGTCGCTTCAAGAAGTAAAACTTCCAAGTATTTTTTAACTTTGCTTTTTTCTAGGTATTTTAATTTGGGACCACTATCTGGAGATAGTTTATAGTCAGACTCTTCGCCAACCAAGCCATAGATAGGTACTTTAAGTTCCTGTTTGAATAGGTCTTGGTAGTCGTCGGGACTAGATAATTGGTGCTCTGATTTCGGAGAGATCCCAAGCCAGCAGTTTTCCCATATTCGTGGTGTTTGTTCTAAGAAGTCTTCTAGGTTCATAAGAACTAGTATTCCAAGATCAAAATGGAAAATCAACAAAAGTTGATCGTCTATATCTGCAAAATTGACGAAAAAAAACCTCCTGCCAATCTGGAAGGAGGTTTAAATGAGATATCAATCGACTATTTTTACATTTCGCCCGGTTCGCTATGCTCGTAACAATCGACAAATTGCTGCTGTAAAAAGGCAGTTCTTTCTTTAGTCATGGTTTCCAGACAGCCAAAATATCCAAGGGGCCAACCAGAACCCCGAAGCTCAATACCCCAATCAAGGCTTGCTTCGTACTCGCACTGAGTTTCTTTGAATTGAATCCAAGCCTTTTGAGACTTTACGATCATATTCCACTCTTCTTGCGAGTTGATTTTGCAGACACGAAGTTCAACCCAAGTCATATTTAAAGCATCGTCAGCTTTCTTATAAGATTGAGCCGCACATTGATTCATAGCCGCTTGTGAGTCGTATTCACAAACGTCTTCAGTAGCAGAAGCACTAAGACCAACAAACAATACCAAAACACCTAATAATTTAACCATACAACCTCCAACACACCCTAACCCTAGGGTTGAGTGGTCATAGCAAAAGTAAGCCACTTCTCTAAGAGGTTTTTTTGTGTGGAGGATTACTTGAAAAGTTTATGACTGGGTTTGAAGAAACAACATTTCAGAAAGTGTAGAATCTGGTTGTTTCATTTTCGTGCGTAAATAATGTTATCAACTTTGATAGGGGTGATTAAACCTTAGACTGTGTCTAAGAAGCCTCCACCATAAGTATCTGATATTATAGGGCTATTTTTTTGTCACCTGTGACCCACAGGTATTGTTTGTGCATTTCACAATGGTAGGTTTTCGGGGGTCACATGATAAATCTTATAAAAGTTGGGTCGTTCTCAATTCTCCTTCTAGTACTAACCGGTTGTGGAGACGCGTTTAAGTTCCAAGATCCGGGTATTTTAACTGATGATATCGACATGAATGGTAAGCGCTTTATTGGGGATATGTTGGTTGATGACGATCAATTAGAAGAAGACTTTACAGCGACAGATGAAGTG